>JBAPYC010001219.1:0-6876 GCA_049284535.1 Streptosporangiaceae bacterium | reverse complement strand
CTGCTGGGACCGCTGCTCTGCCTTCTGCTCTGCCCTCTGCTGGGGCCGCGGGGTGACGCGCAGGAACTCCCGGGTGCGCGCCTCGCGCCACTCGGAGATGTCCCGTTCCAGATCTAGCATCTTGTGCTCGATGTCGCAGACCCGGTCGGTATCGTTGTCGATAAAAGTTTCGATCCTCTTGTTCGTCGTTATCACCCCTGAATGTGCTTGTGCGGCCTCCCGGGCGGTGGCGTGGCGTGGCGATCGCCTAGCTCACGTGTTCGACCCGTTCTCATTATTAGAACACAGATACGACGACACGCGCTACTGACGGCATATGATCACCCATCCAGGGAAAGGTCCTCCCATGGCACCGGTCTCTGTGATCGTCATCGGGGCGGGTCAGCGCGGCACGGGTTATGCCCGGTGGGCGCTGCGCCACCCGGACCGGGCCACCGTCGTCGCGGTGGCCGAACCGCGCGAGGCGCGCCGCACCCGCTTCGCCGCCGAGCACGGCATCGCCGGTGCGGACGCGGTCGCCGACTGGAGGGAGCTGGCCGGCCGTGGCCGGCGCGCCGACGCGGTCCTCATCTGCACCCAGGACCGGATGCACGTCGAGCCCGCCGAGGCGTTCGCCGCGCTCGGCTATCACCTCCTGCTGGAAAAGCCGATGGCGCCGGACGAGGCAGGCTGCCGGCGGATCGTGGCCGCCGTGGAGAGGGCCGGGGTGATGCTGGCCGTCGGCCACGTGATGCGCTACATGCCGTATACGCAGGCGGTGAAGGAGATCGTCGACTCCGGGCAGCTCGGCGAGATCATGAGCGCCCAGCACCTGGAGCCGGTCGGGTTCTGGCACCAGGCTCACTCCTACGTCCGCGGCAACTGGCGGCGCGCGGACCTGGCTACCTCCATGCTGCTGGCCAAGTCCTGCCACGATCTGGACTGGCTCCAGTACGTCCTGGGCCAGCCGCCGGTGCGGGTGTCGAGCTTCGGCAGCCTGACCCACTTCACCGCCGCGAACCGCCCGGAGGGCGCCGCCGACCGGTGCGTGGCCTGCGCGGTCGAGCCGGACTGTGCCTATTCGGCGCCCCGGCTCTACCGGGGCCTGCTCGACCGCGGCGCCCGCGGCTGGCCGCTGAGCGTCATCGTCGACGACTTCACCCCCGCCGCCCTGGAGGACGCGCTGCGGGACGGCCCGTACGGGCGTTGCGTCTACGCCTGCGACAACGACGTCGTCGACCACCAGGTCGTCGCGCTGGAATTCCCCGGTGCCACCACAGCCACGTTCACCATGACCGCGTTCACCGAGGCCGCCCACCGCCGCACCCAGTTGTTCGGCACCCGCGGCGAGCTGTCCGGTGACGGCGAGACCATCTGGGTCTACGACTTCCTCACCCGGGCCGAACGCCTGATCACCCCGGTCCCGGCCGGCGCGATGAACGCCGGGGAGGGCCACGCCGGCGGCGACGCCGGGCTCATGGACGCCTTCACCGCCGCCGTCGCGACCGGGAACCGCGAGCTGATCATGTCCGGGCCGCGCGAGTCGCTGGCCAGCCACCTGGCCGTCTTCGCCGCCGAACGAGCCCGCCTGAACGGCACCGTCGAGACGATCTCCTGATTCAGCTGCTGTCCCTCCGGCCCGCTAGTCCGCCCGCGCGCCCGCTGACGTCGTCACTGCCGCCGCCGGGTAACCCGGCCCGCGCGAGCCGCGGATCTGCCGCACGTCCAGTGCCTCGCCGCACTCGCTGCACGAAACGACGGCATGCATGTCGTGACCGCAGCTGGTGTGGCGCAGGACCAGCGGGGTGCCCTCCGGGCCGGTGAGCCAGCGATCCCCCCAGGCGGCCATCGCGGCCAGGATCGGGTAGACCTCCCGGCCCTTGTCGGTGAGCCGGTACTCGTGCCGCGACGGCTTGCGCTGGTATTCCACCCGGGTCAGCAGACCCTCGTCCACCAGGCGGGCGAGCCGCTGGGAAAGGATGTTGCGCCCCACGCCGAGGGCGGCCTGGAAGTCGGCGAACCGCCGGGTCCCCAGGCAGGCCTGCCGGATCAGCAGCAGGTTCCAGTGGTCACCGAGGACGTTGACGGAGCGGGCGATGGTGCACGGCCAGCCCGAGGTGTCGGTGCGCTGCATACTTGCGACAGTAAACTAATCGGTTGCATCATGGAACCGATAACTCTACCGTTGTTTGCATGACGGAGCTGCTCGCCAGGCCGGCCCGGCCGGCTAAGCCGGCGTTCCGCCGGCTTAGCGTGGGGTCATGGCGCTGACGTTCGCCGAGGCTACCTCGGTGTCCGCCCGTGGCGGCGGCCGCTACCAGGCCGACCTCCGCCCGGAGTACGCGATCGGCGGCACCAAGCCGAACGGGGGTTACCTGCTCGCCTGCCTCGGCCGCGCCGCGCTGGCCGCGGCCCGGAACGCTGGGTCCGGGCACGAGCACGTGATCGCCGCGGGGGTCCAGTTCTACGCCGCCCTCGACGTCGGCCCGGCCACCATCGAGACCCGGGTGCTCCGGGCCGGCCGGACCGCGACCCAGATCACCGCGGCCATCAGCGGCGGTGGCAGGCTCGGTGCCGAGGCCCGCTTCACGCTGGCCACCCTGCCCGTGGACGGCGAGCCCTACTGGGGCGGCGCCGAGCCGGTGGTGCTGCCGCCCATCGAGGAATGCGACACACCGCAGTTCGGGCTGCACCGCGGGGGCACGATCAGCTTCGACCCCGCCACCAGCTTCACCATCACCCCGGACGGCCCGGTGGTGACGGGGAGCGGAGAGTTCCGTGCCTGGTTCACTGACGACGACAGTGATGCCGTGGACACGGTGGGCCTGCTCTACGCGGCGGACGCCCTGCCGCCCGCCACCGCCGGGATCGTGTTCACCGGATGGGTGCCGACGCTGGACCTGACCGTCTACATCCGCGCCCTCCCGGCCCCGGGCCCGATCCGGCTCCGGATGCGCGCTCAGCTGATCCAGGACGGCTTCGCCGACGAGGTCTGCGAGGGCTGGGACGCCCGGGGCCGGCTCGTCTTGCAGTCCACCCAGCTCGCCGCGCTGCGCCTTCCTGAGCGGGGTCTCCCCGAGCCGGGTCTCCCTGAGCAGGGCCGGGACACCCAGTGAACGTTACCGAGACCCCGCGCGCCCGCGGCAAGGCCCGGCACGACACCTGGCGCTGGAAGAGCACCGACGCCACCCGGCAAGCCCTGCTCGACGCGGCCCGCGAGCTGTTCACCGAACGCGGCTACAGCCACGTCAAGGTGGCCGACGTGGTCGCCCGCGCCGGTGTCAGCACCGGCAGCTTCTACCACCACTTCGGGGCCAAGCAGGATCTGTACACCGAGCTGTGGCGGGCTCACTGTGCCGCGGTGGACCAGGCCTGCGACCAGGCGGTGGCCGTCGCCCGGCAGGCGGGCCAGCAGGACCCGGTTGGGCTGTGGACCGCCGGGGCCCGGGCCATCCTCCAGGACACCTGGCGGCGCCGGGACGTGGCCCGGCTGTTCCTGGCCAGCGAGGCGCCGCCGGACTTCGACGCCGTCCGGAGCGGCTGGAACGCCCAGCTGGCCCGGCGCAGCGCCGATGTCCTGGACCTGGCCGACAGCGACCAGGCCCGGCTCTACGCGAACTGCCTGCAGAGCATGATCCGGGCCGGCGCCCGGAGCGCGATCCAGGCGCCCGACCCGGCCGAGGCCGAGCTCGTCATCGACGCGACGATCGGCTACTGCCTGCGCCTCATGGCCTGCCGTCCCGCCGCCGACGGCCAGGCGTCACCGAGCCGGTGACGCGTAGACCAGCACGTTGTCGTAGTAGTGGTGGGTGGCCCAGTCGAACGGGCCGCCGCAGGTGATCAGCACGAGCCGGGGTCCCGGGCCAGTGATCAGCCCGGCCGGCAAGTGGCCCTTTGAGTAGGTCCGTACGCCGTCCACCGTCCAGTGTTCCGTTCCGTCGCCGGTCTGGACGGTGATGGCGGCGCCGGGTCGCAGTGTGCGCAGCTCGAACAAGGCTCCCGGGCCCACGCCCTCCATGTCGACGTGACCGTCGAGTACCAGTTCGCCAGGTGAGGACATCCACCAGCCGACCTCGTCGGGGTCGCTGGGCACCGCCAGCATCCCGGCGTGCACGGATTCCGGCCGGGCGGCCGCCCGTTCATGCAGGCTCGGTATCTCCACCGACCGGGCTCCGACCGGGAGGACAGCAGGCATCGGCACCCGGTCCTGCGTGACGGTGCTTCCGGACGTGCGCTCCGGCGCCGGGACCAGCGCCGGCGTCGGCGCCACCACCGGGGCCGGACCAGCCGTCGGCAGTTGCGGCTGATGCGCCATCAGACCCCAGACGGCCGCGGCGAGCAGGCCGATCCCCACCGCGACCGGCGCCGCCCACCAGCGGCGAAGCCACCGCTGGTGGGCGAAGCCAAGTTTCACGCTGCTACCGGCGGGCGAGGCGCCGGCGGAACCCGACGGTGCCCGTTCCGAGCAGCAGGACTGCGCCTGCCGCGCCAACCGCGAGCCAGGGCAGGTCATCGGCCGCCGGGGTCGCCGCCATTCCGCCGGTCCCGGCCTCCACGCCTGGCGCACCGCTCATCCCGGTCAGGGCGGTGTAGTCCATTTCCGCCATCTTGAGGTGCTTTTCCGCGACCGGCAGGTACACGGAGGCGAACTTCTTGACCGCGGTGCTGGAGCCGTCGGCGATCTCGCTGTTGGTCTGGCCGATGGACAGCTCGTGGCCCTTGATCTGGGTCGAGTCGTAGGTCACGTCGAACTCGCTGGCCGGGACGCTCTTGAGCTCGGCGGCCTGCGCCTGCTGCGTGGCGTTGGGTGCCGTCGGCAGGGTGATGCCCTCCTGGGACGCGACTGCCTTCAGCTCGGTCAGTGCCTTCTCGTGGTCGCTCATGGTGACCTGGGCCATGCTCTTGGTCGCCGCGTGCAGCGCCCGGCTCTCAGCGATCTGCCCGATGGCGATCTCGGCCAGGTCGGTCTGCGCGTTGCTCTGCGCCCAGGTCGTGTCTTGCGCCGACGCGGCGGCGGCCACAGTGCCCGCCGTCCCGGTAGTGGCCGCGCTAGCGGCGGGGGACCCAGCCAGCAGGCCGGTCCCGAGGACCAGGCTGGTCACCGAGACCGCCGCCGCGGTCGTCACCGCTCGTGCCAGTGTGATCATGTTGTCGCCCTCCTTGATGGCGGCCGCCACGGTCCGCGGCGGCATGCGCCACCCGGGGTTTTCCAGGCAGCGGTGAGCCCGGCTGTCCAAAACCCCGCAGCCATAAACACGATGCATAGATAAATCTCTGCATCTTGCAGAGAGATACGGAAACGCGCTGTTCAGGCCGAATCAGGCCACCTGACCCCTCGTGCGACTGCTTCCCGCAGCGACCCCTTGAGCACCTTGCCGGTGGCGTTCCGCGGCAGCTCGTCCGCGAACTCCACCCCGGTCGGCGCCTTGTAACCAGCCAGCCGTTCCCGGCACCATCCGATCAGCTCGGCCGGGGTCGCCGAGGCGCCCGGCCGCAGCACCACGAACGCCACCCCGGCCTCGCCCCACCGGGCGTGCGGCGCCCCGACCACCGCGGCCTGGCTGACCGCCGGGTGGTCGTGCAGCACGTTCTCCACCTCGGCCGGGTACACGTTCTCGCCGCCGGAGATGTACATGTCCTTCCACCGGTCCAGCAGCACAAAGTGCCCGTCCGCGGTGGTGGCGGCGGCATCGCCGGTGTGCAGCCAGCCGTCGGCGGTGAACGCCTCCGCGGTGGCCGCGGGATTGCTCCAGTACCCGGGCGTGACCAGCGGCCCAGAGATCTGCAGTTCCCCGGTCTCGCCCGCCCGGGCGGCCCGGTCATCGGCGGTCCGCACCCGGCAGCGTGCGTACATCAGCGGCACGCCGATGGTGCCGTTGTGGCTGAGTTCTCGGCCGGGCGGCATCGAGATCACGCAGGCGCCGGCCTCGGTGATGCCGTACACCGTGGTGAGCGCGACGCCGCGGTCTGCCCACGCCTGCACCAGGGCGGGCGGCACCGGCGATCCGCCCACCACCGCGGTGAAGGGCCGCAGCCGCGCGTCACCGAACTCCTCCAGCGCCTGCATGAACTGGTAGTGCGCCGGCACCCCGCAGAAATGCGTCACCGGCGTGGCCGTGCCGGTCAGCAGCGCCAGCGCGACGGCCGGGTCGAACGCCCGGGCCACCACCACGCTGCCGCCGGCGTACAGCACCGGGTTGGCGAACAGGTTCAGCCCGGCCACGTGGAACAAAGGCAGCACGGTCAGGCAGCGGGAGTCCGCACCCACCCGCAGGGCCGCGAGGATGCCGAGCATGCTGGCCAGCATCCCGCGGTGGGTGGCCTGCACCCCCTTGGGCAGCCCGGTCGTCCCCGAGGTGTAGATGATCGTCCAGACCGCGTCCTCGTCCACCGGATCTGGGGCCCACTCCTCCGGTACCGCCGCCCCTGCCAGCACCTCGTACTCGTCTGGCGAACCAGCCTCGCCGCCAGCCGTCGGTTCGCTGGCCCAGCTCAGCACCGACGGCACGCCTGCCCCCGCGGCCACCTCGCCCGCCACCTCCGCCGACGCGCTCTCGCACACCAGCAGCATCGGCTCGGCGTCGGCCGTGACCGCGGTCAGCTCGCCCGGCGTCAGCCTCCAGTTGAGCGGTACTGCCACCGCGCCCAGCAGCGCGCACGCGTAGATGACCTCGAACACCCGGGTGTCGCTGCGGGACAGCACCGCCACCCGGTCCCCGCTGGCGACGCCGAAGCGCGAAGAAAGCGACCAGGCCAGCCCCCGGATCCGGGTAGCCAGCTCCGCATACGTCAGCTCCCGGCCGCTGTCCAGATCCACGAGCGCGACCCGGTCCGGGGTGTGCCGGGCGTGGTACTCGATCCACGAGACGACCTGCTGGCCCATGGTCAGCCATCCAC
>JBAPYC010001218.1:0-5138 GCA_049284535.1 Streptosporangiaceae bacterium | reverse complement strand
AAAAGAAAAGATCTATGATATTAAGAAAGAGTTGAATCTTTCCGCAGATCAGGTCACTGCAAATGTACCTGACGCAATCAGATTTACCTTTCAGTATCGAGAGAGTCATTACACGCAGGGATTTTGGGCGGATGTCAGCCGCCTGGAAGACAGCGGTTTTGAGCTTCTCAAAGTCAAGAACTACTGGTCCAAAGATGAGTATAAGGGCGTCAACAGCCAGTGGATCGATCGAGATACTGGCCAAAAGTTTGAAATGCAGTTCCATACTCGTATGAGCTTCGAGGCTAAGGAAATAACTCATAGGGCCTACGAGCAGGTCCGTGCTCGGAAGGTCGATAAGTTCGAAGAGCTAGTCCTCGAAGCGTTCCAGAAGAAGGTAAGCGCTGATGTTACAATTCCACCGGGAGCAAGCGATATTCCCGACTACCCCTAGAGGCCAACATGCAGGATAAGGTCACCTACTACGCCATCGTAAACGACTTCAGCAGTCCGGGGCGGCGGCCTGCCGGGCTATTCCGGCGCACCTATACAGGCGACGGCGGCAAGTGCGATGAAGCATTTACTGCGGATCTCGCGTGGGAACGTAGTGCGTCGTTGATCTCAGCAGAGCGCGGCGACTTGCTCAATGAGTTCATCGAGATCACTGAAGCCGAAGCTAACCAGCTCATGGAGCAGCTTCGTGCCCGCTGGGCTGCCCCGCGCGATACCTAGCCCTACGCTCCGAACCGCTCAGTTGCCGTGGAATATTCGGGTTTAACGGAACATTTTGTGGATCCCGGTCCACCAAAATTTCCGCGAAGCCAAAATCCTCCGCCCGAACAACGCCTGGCCGCGCCATGGTGCGTCCAGTGTGACTCCCGTGACCATCGCAGCGGCCGAGCTTCGCTCAGCGCTTGCCGTCGCCCAGCCAGGCCAAGCAAATTCCATGATCATGGCCAGAAACGGCCAACATTTGGCCCAAACTGGCCACGATCATGAAAGCCACCTTCCAGTGGCCGCCAAATCCAGGCTCCGCCATCCCGGGACCATGATCAGGTGCAGTTTGGGTCATATTTGCCGAAAACTGCACCTGATCATGAAATTAACGCCGCCGCCACCCGCCGAAGCCATTTGCCGAGCCGCCAAGCGGCCAAGCCGTCACCATGATCGCGGGCCGAAATGGCCAAATAGCGACCAAAACTGCCCGCGATCATGAAAGCCCGCCCAGCGGCCGCTAAAGCCCCGCCGACGCCCCTCGAGGCCGCCCCACTAGCCACTCGCGCCACCGGCCCCGCAACCGCAAAGCCGCCCAACTCACTCCGACGGCTCCCGCACCGACGTAACCTCTGCCAGTCCCGCCACCGTCAGCACCGGCACCAGCAAAGGCGTCGCAATGAGCCGCACCCGCGACACATGCTGATACAACGCGTTGATCCCCGCCGAGTCGAGATACTCCACCCCGCTCAAATCCACCACAAAAACCCCACCAGCCCCAGCGCCACCCGCATCAGCTCCGTCCTCGGCCTCAGCAAAAGCCACCCCCAGCGCCTCCCGGAACCGCAAAGCGTTGCTCATATCGATCTCGCCCACCGCGATCACAACCGGGACGCCATCCGGATCACGCTCAACAGAAACCTCAAGCGGTGTGGCCATTAGGCGCGCCCCCAATCCTGATGTACATGTCCACGGTGGTGCCGGCTGGACCCGGCTCGATGGTCACCTGCTGCATGAGCGCCTTCATCAGCGCGATCCCGTGCCCGCGCAGGGTCCGGTCTCCGGGCGACGCGGAGCGCCAGCGCCCGCGGTCGCTGACCGTCAGGCGCACCTGATCCGCGGTGGACACAGCCCGCAACCGTACCAGCGCCCCGGGTGAGCCACGGTGCCCATGCTCGATCGCGTTGGCGATGGCCTCACCGGCCGCCACCAGGACGTCCTGGGCCATCGATACTCCCACGTCGCAGGCCTGCAGCCAGCCTCGCAGCCGCGACCGGACCGATGCCAGCTGTTCCGACTCGGCCGAGAACGACATGTCCAGGGGAGCGGGATGGTGGTACAGGACCAGCGCGACGTCATCCTCATAGCCGCCAGCAGGCGACAGGGACGTCATGACGTGCGTCGCCAGACCCTCGACCGAAGCACCGGCGGCGTCTCGCAGCGCCGCCCCGGCCGCCGCGATCCCGTTGGTCAGCGGCCGGCGCCGCCGCTCTACCAGCCCGTCGGTGTACAGCAGCAGCGTGGACCGGGGCGGCAGCACGTACGAAGCCTCCGACCGCACGCCACCGGGCTTGATCGCCAGCGGCAGCGACCGTGCCTCCTCCAGCAGCACGATCTCGCCGTCGGGATGCACCACGATCCCCGGCGGATGCGCCGCACTGGAGTACTGCAGCTCACCGGTAGCCGGATCCAGGATCCCGCAGAACACAGTGGCGCACTCCGCCCCGGGCACGAACGACGCGAACCGGTCCATGGCGATGAGCGCCTGGCTGACGCTCGCGTCCTGCAGCAAGAGCGCCCGGCAGGCGCTGCGCAGCTGGCCCATGACCGTGGCCGCGCCCAGGTCGTGCCCGACGCAGTCGCCGACCATGATGCCGATCCGCCCGTCCGGCAGCTCGACGATGTCGTACCAGTCGCCGCCCACCTCCAGCGGCCTGGTGGCGGGCTCATACCGCACCGCGAACCCGGTCGGCAGCCGCGAGGGTCCCAGGATGGCCCGCTGCAGCGCCAGCGCCGTCTCCCGCTGCTGGTCGGTCTGGTAGGCGTGGTACAGCGCCTGGCCCAGGTACCCGCAGACCAGGCTGAGCAGGGTCCGGTCCTCGGCCCCGAGCGCGCGCCCCGGCCCCAGGTCGATCCAGATTCCCAGCGTCCCGGCGGGATGCTCGAGCCGGATCCCGGCCCCGCCCAACTCGGCCCCATCCAAAGAGGCCCCATCCAAAGCGGCCTCATCCAAAGCGGCAGGCCCCACCGGCATCAGCACCGGCTGGTCCCGCAGCCCACCCAGCCTCTCCCGCAACTCGTCGGGGAGCGACTCCCACGAACCAAAGGACTCCGTCGAGGTCACCGTGACCGGATCCGACCCTATCCAGGTCGCGGCCGTGACCTCCCGCGCCCGCCACAGCCGCTGCAGCTCGGCCAGCGCCTCCCGCAGCACCTCGGCGGAGTTGCTGCCCCGGGACACGACCTGGCCCATGGCGGCCAGTGCCGCCTCCCGCTGCACGGCGTAGTGCTCGGCGGTGACGTCGCGGAAGGTGCCTACCACCATGCGGCGGCCGTTCTCCGGGTCCCGGAGCTCGTTGAAGTTGCCCGTGACCCAGATCCGGCGGCCGTCCCGGCGGCGCAGCGGCACGGTGAAGCTGCCGCTGTGTTCGGTCATCAGCCGCCTGAGCGCATCCCGGACCAGCTCGCGCCGGTCCGGGTCTTCCTGCTGGTCCGGCCACCACGGCTGCATCAGCGGATACGGCAGCTCCTCCGGGCCGAACCCGGCGATATCGGTAAAGCCCGCGTTGACCTCGACGATGAAGCCGTCCTCGTCGACCACGTAGAAGGCCTCGTGCAGCGAGTCGAGCAGGGCGTTACGCCAGCGGGCGTGGTGGTTGCGCTGCCGCGCCAGCTCCACCGTGGCCCGCACCCGGGCCAGCAGCTCGGCCGCGGAGAACGGCTTGACCAGGTAGTCGTCGGCCCCGGCCTCCAGCCCTTCGATGGCCGCCTCTTGCCCGGCGCGGGCCGAAAGCAGCAGCACCGGCACCTCGGCCGTCCGCAGGTCGGCCCGCAGCGCCGCGACCAGCGCCAGGCCGCCCAGGCCCGGCATCATCACGTCGCTGATCAGGATGTCCGGCGGGTCGGCCCGCGCCGCCTCCAGCGCCTCCTGCCCGTCGGTGACCGTGGTCACCTCGTAGCCCGGTCGCAGCAGCCGCTGCAGGTACTCGCGCATGTCCGCGTTGTCGTCGGCCAGCAGCACCCGCGCCGGGACGGGCTTGCCGTCCGGGTCACGCCGCACACTCGCCACCCTCGACACAACATCCCCCGGCGCCCCAGGCCCCGCATCCCCCGACTCAGCATCGAGGAGCTCCGCGTCCGCGGGCAGCCAGCGCATCGCCTCCAGCAGAAACGGGTTAGAGCCCTCGACGTCCAGGACCGCGGCGGACGCGGACGGCGACCCGCTGCCCGCGCTCACGCTCTCGGCAGGCAAGTGCCCGCGGCCGAACGGGATCTGCACGGTGAACGTGGTGCCCGCCCGTTCAGCGCTCTCGACGTCAATAGTCCCGCCGTGCAGCCCCACCAGCTCCCGCACCAGCGCCAGCCCGATGCCGCTGCCCTCGTTGGACCGCGACGGGACCCCCTCGATCCGGTGGAACCGGTCGAACAGCCGGGAGAGCTCCGCCGCCGGGACCCCCACCCCGGTGTCCGCCACCCGCAGCACCGCCTGCCCGTTCTCAGCCCGCAGCCGAACGCTGACCGTCCCGGAGAACGTGTACTTCAGCGCGTTGCTGAGCAGGTTGAAGACGACCTTCTCCCACATCTCCCGGTCCACGTAGACCGGCTCGCCCAGCGGCGGGCAGTCCACCTGGTAGGCGATGCCGGCCCGCTCGAAGGCCGAGTGGAAGAGGCTGGCCAGTTCGGTGGTGAAGACGCCGAGGTCCAGCGGCTCGAAACTGGCCTGCACCCGCCCGGCCTCGATCCGGGAGAAGTCCAGCAGCGTGTTCACCAGCTTGCCCAGCCGCATGCCGTTGCGGTAGATCACGTCCAGCTCACCGGCGGCCGGGTCGCCCGGGCCGAGCCTGGCCCGCAGGTCCTCCACCGGGCCCATGATCAAAGTCAGCGGGGTGCGGAACTCGTGGCTGACGTTGGCGAAGAAGGTGGTCTTGGCCCGGTCGAGTTCGGCCAGCTCCTCGGCCCGCCGGGACTGGGCCTGGTAGGCCACCGCCCCGTTGATCAGCGCCGCGCTCTGCTGGGCCACCAGCTTCAGGAACGACTCATACGCCGCATCCAGGGCCCGGCCGGCGCTGGCCGCCAGCACGATCGCCCCGGCCGGCTCGGCGCCCCCACCGGTCAGCGGCAGCACCATGGCCTCCGCCGGGGGCCGCTCCCACCCGGCCGCCGGCAGCTCCCCGAACCGGGCCACCACGTCGGTCACCGCTACCGGCCGCCCGCCGGCCACCACC
>JBAPYC010001217.1:0-11290 GCA_049284535.1 Streptosporangiaceae bacterium | reverse complement strand
ACGGTTACATTACCACATCATGCCTTAACGCAAGGCCATTGCCGACCCAGGGCATGGACGTGGAAGGCCGGCGCAGCTTCTGGAAGCCCATCCGTGATGACGCCGCCGCGGGCCGGACGATCATCTTCGCGACGCACTACCTGGAGGAGGCGGACGCCTACGCCGACCGGATCGTCCTGATCAGCAAGGGTCAGATCGTGGCCGACGGGACCGCTGCCGAGGTCAAGGGCCTGGCCTCCGGCCGGACCATCCGGGCGACCCTGCCCGGCGCGGATGAGGCAGCGCTGCGGGCCATTCCGGGTGCGGACCATGTCGAAGTGCGCGCTGACAGTGTCCTGATCCATTGCGGCGACAGCGACGCCGTCGCCCGGCGGCTGCTGACCCAGACCACGGCCCATGATCTGGAGATCACCGCACGCGGGCTCGAAGAGGCCTTCCTCGCCCTGACCGGCGACGGCACCGCCGGCCCGGCCGGCGAGAGCCAGGCAGCGACATGACCGCCCCGTCCGCTCTTGCGGCCGCCCTGGAGCGCCAGCCGCCCCCGCTGGGCGGCTTCAGCCCCGCGATCTTGCGCCTGGAGGTCCGCCGTCTGCTGCGCAACCGGCGCACCATGATCCTGGCGCTCGTGGCGCCGGTCCTGTTCTTCTGGGGCTTGTGGGTCATCACCGGGCTGTGCGTGTGGATCGGCTCCCTGCTGTTCGCCGCCTTCGGGGTGTTCATCGGCTATCTGCTGCCGTCGGAGAACGTCATGCAGATCATCGGGCTCGCGCTGACACTGCTGTGCTTCGCGGGCGGCCTGTTCATCCCGCTCAGCCAGTTCTCGCCCGGCCTGCTGACCCTGGCCAGGTTCACGCCGGTGTACGGGCTCAACGAGCTCGTCCACTACCCGCTGGCCGGTGGCACCCTGGAATGGGGCTGGATCGTGAACCTGATCGTCTGGCTCGCGATCTTCGTGGCCGGCGCCGCCTGGCGGCTGCGCCGCGACACCGCGCGGGTATGACGCACCAGGTGTCCTTGTCTGCCCGGCGCACGGGGCGTAATGTCCGGACCAGGAAGGTGTATCCGTCCATCCTGCGTGTGGACGACGCCGGTATCCTTCCGCTGCCCTGGACCCCGGTAGTGCTCACGCGCAGCCAAGCCGGGGTGGCATATGGCGGCATCTGACGGGCTGCAGGTGGTTTTCGGCGCGGGGCAGGTCGGCCGGGTACTCACGGCCTTGCTCGCGGAGCGGGGCGGCACGGTCCGGGTAGTGTCGCGGCATAGGCCGGCTGGGCTGGCTGAAGGGGCGGACTGGCGAGCGGCGGATGCGTCCGATCGTGACGCGGCCAGCGATGCGGCGAAGGGCGCCGCAGTTATCTACCAGTGCCTCAACGCTCCTTATGCGCAGTGGCCAGAGCGTTTCCCGCCGCTGCAGCGCGGGGTTCTGGCCGCCGCCGAACGCGCCGGCGCGCTGCTGGTGAGCCTGGAGAACCTGTACGGCTACGGCCCGACCGGCGGGAGGCCGATGACCGAGGACATGCCGCTGGCCGCCACTACCGTCAAGGGCCGGACCCGGGCGGCGATGACCGCGGAATTGCTGGCCGCCGCCACGGCCGACCGTATCCGCATCGCCATCGGACGGGCCTCGGACTTCTTCGGCCCCGGCGTCACCGCGGGGTCAACGCTCGGCGAGCGGGTCTTCGGCAATGCCCTGGCCGGCCGGCGCGCCGACTTTATCGGCAGGACTGATCTGCCGCACACCTACAGCTACGTGCCCGACATTGCCGCCGGCCTGGTCACCCTCGGCACTGATGCCCGTGCAGCAGGCGAGGTGTGGCACCTGCCCGGCCCGCAGACCGTCACGACCCGGGCGCTGATGGATCTCCTCGCCATCCAGGTCGGGCACCAGGTGGGCATCCGCTCGGTGCCCAAACCGGCCGTGCGCGTTCTCGGGCTGATCAACCCGGTGATGCGAGGGCTAGCCGAGATGTCGTACCAGCTGGACGAGCCTTTCGTGCTGGACACCAGCAAATACGAGTCGGTCTTCGGAGCGGCCGGCACCCCGCTGGCCGCCGCCATCGCCTCGACCGTCGCCTGGTACCGGACCCAGCACGATCCCGCGCCCCGGGGCGGCTGAGGCCTCTCAGCCTGCGCGGAGCTCATCCTGGCGGCGGCCCCTGTGACCGGGGCCGGCGCGTGGCCGGTTCGCTGAGAGGCTCCGAGCCTTCGATGAACGCCCGGGCCAGGTCCGACAGGCGCCGGTTGCCGGTCCTGGCGCGATCACGCAGGAGGTTGAAGGCCTCATCCATGTCCACACCGAGGCGCTCAGCGAGCTTGCCCTTGGCCTGCTCGATGATGACCCGGCTATTCAGCGCGGTCTGCAGCTGCTCGTTCAGTGCATCGCTGTGACGCATGCTGCGCTCTTGCAGCAGGCTGATGGTGGCCACGTCAGCTAGGGCCTGACCGATCCGTATGTCCCCGGGGGGCAGGGCGCCCGCATCGACACTGAACAGGTTCAGCGCGCCGATGACCTGCTCACGCAGCCGCATCGGCAGAGCCTGCACGGCCGAGAACCCGGCCTGCCGCGCGGCGGGCGCGAACCGCGGCCAGCGCTGCGCCGCCATCGAAAGGTCGGCGGCCTCGACGGGCTGCCCGGTCCGGAAGCAGTCCAGGCAGGGACCCTGGTCGTTCTGCAGCTGGAACAGCTCGAGCAGCCGCGCGGCCTCGCTGGAAGCGGCTACGACACGCAGCTCACCGCGCGGGTCAGCCAGCAGCAGCCCGGCGGCGGAGACGTCAAGCAGCCGCACGCTGCGGTCGGTCAGCACGTGCAGGAAGTCGATCACGTCAAAGCCGGCCACCATGGTGTCGGTCAGCTCGACAAAGGTCTCCGTTAGCAGCAGCTCTCCGTCCATCTCCCGCTCACCTTCTCACAAATAGGCGGCAGAAACGGCCGGCGCGCGTGCGGGTCCTCACGCTTGGCCGTCCTTGCCTGGGTCCGGGTCTGGTTGCAGCCGCAGGCGCCGCGCGACAATGTCGCGGGCGAGGTCAGACAGCCTCCGGTCATGAGCATACGCGTACCCACGCAGCCGGATAAATGCCTCGGCGATGCCGACACCGAGTTGCTCGGTGAGCATCCCGGTGGCCTGGTCGATCTCGGCCCGGTGCAGGGCCAGGTCCGCGGGCTGGCCGCCTGGGCCCGGTGCGGCCAGGTACGGCTCGCCCGGATCCGGCGCCTGGCCATCCGCGCCGAGCAGCAACATCATCGCGGTATCGGCGAAGACCAGCGCATCACCCAGCTGGAATGCGCTCAGCGGGCCGGGCCGCTCCCGGTACAGGCCCATGATCCCGGCCCGGATCGCGCCGTCCTGCAGCGGGAATGCAAAGATCGCCGCCGCCCCGGCCAGGCGGGCCGCCGGGGTGAACGCCGGCCAGCGGCGGCCCGCTTCCACCTCACCCAGATCCGAGGCCAGCACCACTCCCCCGGAGGCCGAGGCATCCAGCCCCGGTCCCTCCCCCAGGGTCAGCTGGAGCTCGGCGAGCAACTCGCTGACCTCATCAGTTACCCGCATCAGGTGCCCCGCCTCCGCTCCGCTCGCCGCGACCAGCCAGGCACCGGTGACCTCCACCGCGGCGGCCGCCGCCACGCATGCATCCCCGGCGGACACGCGTCCGCCGCGGCGGGCCGCCTCCGCCGCGACCAGGCCCCATACCCAGCCCAGCCGGTTGTCCGGCATGCCCGCCCCGGCCCACGGCCAGTCACCCGGCGACCCGGCGGCGTTCATGTCACGCCGACGCGGGCGATACGCCCGGTCGCTATCATGCCGCCGGCCGGCTGCGCTCGGCGTGCCCGGCGGCCTCGCCGACGCTGGCGTGGACGGGGAAGACATCGATCAGCCGGGTCAGGGCGAGGATCCGCAGGACCTGACGCTGCGGCGCGGCCAGCAGCAGGTCGCCCCCGGCGAGCCGGGCCAGCTTCCGCCCGTGCGCCAGCGCGGCCACGCCGCTGGAGTCCATGAACTCAAGCCCGGCGAGATCGACGATGATCACCGTCCCGCGGGCCGCGACTACGGCGAGCGCTGCCGCGACAGCGACGGCATCGGCTACGTCAAGCTCTCCGCGCAGCACGGCGACAATATGACCGCCGGCGTCGTGAGTGCTCATTTCCACGCCAACCAAAGGGGAGCCTTCCTGCTTACCAGCAAGGCGGGGTCCCGGCCGAGCGGCGAAATCACCAGCTTCTGCCCCCGATACTACCCTGGGCACCCTGCCGCTGGCCGTCAGGGGCCGACCGGGGCGCCCAGCGAAACCGCAAGGATCATGATGCCGAACGGGTCGCGGTGACGCTGTGTCCAGGGCAGTCACCCCGGCCCGTTCGGTATGAACGCTCTTTTACCTGCTTGCACCACCAGATTCCGGACGCTGGGCTCAGGCCTGACCCAGCCTCGGATGTCCGTTTGACGCGTATCTACAAAATCCGGGCCGTGCCGCAGCATCCGCGTAATTTGCGCGGTGTCAGCTGCTAGTGTCGCGTGAGCGAGATGTATTGACTTGCGGTGGTGTTTCGCAGACGCTCCATTTAGAGACCGCGCGGATTGGCGTGATCTGCGGGGCTTCGGCGTGTCATGAGGTGAAACAGGCACAGGTTCCGTGATCATCGGAGTTCCTTACGCTCTGTGATCACGGGAGTCCCTGTGCCTGCCATCCCATCATGGCTGCTGGAACCCCTCTGGGACCAGTTCGCCGCGCTGCTGCCCGACCGCCCGGTCTATGATCCCGCGCATCCGCTGGGCTGCCACAAGCCGCGGATCGCGGACCGGATCATCTTCGAAAAACTCATCCAGGTCCTGCGGTTCGGCTGCTCGTATGCGTCAATCGCCGACTGCACCTGCGGTGCCACCACGATCCGGGACCGCCGCGATGAGTGGATCAAAGACGGGATCTTCGCGGACCTGAAGACGATCGCGCGGGAGTCTTATGACCGCATCGTCGGCCTGGCCCTGGCCGACATCGCCGTCGACGGGTGCATCACCAAAGCTCCCGGCGGCGGGGAATGCGCTGGCCCCAGCCCGGTCGACCGCAGGAAACAGGGCATGAAACGGTCGCTCATGGTCGAGGGGCGCGGCATCCCGCTCGGCCGGGTGCTCGCCCCCGCGAACCGGCACGACTCCCCGCTGCTCGCCCCGACGCTGGACAAACTCGACGACCTCGGCCCGCTCCCGGATGACATCACCGTCCACCTCGACGCGGGCTATGACTCGCAGAAGACCCGCGACGAGCTCACCGGCCGCGGCATGACCGGGGACATCGCCCATAAGGGCGAGAAGGCCCCGATCCAGGCCGGGCAGCGCTGGCCTGTCGAGCGGACAAACGCCTGGCACAACTCCTTCAGCCGGCTGCAGCGCTGCTACGAACGCAACGAAGACGTCATCGACGCGTTCTTCGACCTTGCCGACGCGATCATCACAGTCCGCAGGCTCATCCGCGAAGCATGGACCCTCTACCGGTGGGATGGCCGCCCGGCCAGGCGTCCATGACCACCCACCTATCCGCGCGGTCTCTTATGGCTTTAACTGTGTGCGTGGAGGTCCCGCCGCGCGATCGTGAGGTGCTGGCCTCGTGGGTGCGGTCGACGTCGATCCGGGCCGGGCTGGCGAAGCGCGCCCGGATCGTGCTGCTGGCGGGAGACGGGCTGGGCACCAATGAGATCGTGCGGCGGACTGGGGCGTCCAAGCCGACGGTGATCACGTGGAAGAGGCGGTACGCCGCCGAGGGGATCGGCGGGCTGTCCGACCGGCCGAAGCCGGGCAAGCCGCGGACGACGGATGACGTGGCAATCGTGCTGGCCACCCTGGAGCCGCCGCCGTCCCGGCTGGGAGTGACGCACTGGTCGTCCCGGCTGCTGGCCGCCGAGCTGGGCCTGTCCAACGTCAAGATCGCGGACGTGTGGCGGGAATGGGGGCTGCAGCCGTGGCGGGCGGAGAGCTTCAAGTTCTCCACCGACCCGGCTCTGGAGGCCAAGGTCCGCGACGTGACCGGGCTGTACCTCAACCCGCCGGATAAGGCTGTGGTGCTGTGCGTGGATGAGAAGCCCCAGACCCAGGCGCTGGAACGCAAGGCGCCGGTGCTGCCGCTGCGCCCCGGGGTCCCGGAAAAGCGGAGCCATGACTACATCCGGCACGGCACCACCAGCCTGTTCGCCGCGCTGGAGGCCGCTACCGGCAAGGTGACCGGCGCCTGCTACCCCCAGCACCGGCACGAAGAATTCCTGGCCTTCCTCAAGCAGGTCGCGAAAGCCTACCCGCGCCGCAAGCTGCACCTGGTCTGCGACAACTACGGCACGCACACCCACCCGGACGTACGGGCCTGGCTGGACAAGCACCCTCGGATCACGCTGCACTTCACGCCGACGTCGGGGTCATGGCTGAATCTCGTTGAGGTGTTCTTCTCGATCATCACCCGGCAGGCGATCCGCCGTGGCAGCTTCACCTCGGTCCCCGACCTCATCAACGCCATCGAGACCTTCATCGATGGGTGGAACGACCGCTGCCACCCCTTCACCTGGACCAAGACCGCCGACGAGATACTCCCGAAATGCCGCCCAGGTAAAAGAACCTCGTTCACACGACACTAGCTGTTTGTCTAACGATCATCAATGGCGGGTTATTGAGTCTAAATTAGCAATCAATAAGGCTCATAAGTTAATAACCGTCAAATTTGAATGGCCTGGTTTGAGGAGCCGCACAGCGGATAGGTAGCAATTCCCTCTCGTGGTATACAGTGCCCGCCAGCCGAGCGGGACGCCACGGCGGGCAGGTTACCGTTACGACCCGGCGGTGCGGGTTCTAGGGACGGAGCGTGGATCATGGCCGCACAGTGGACCGACTTCGCCGAGGAAATCGCGGAACTGCAGGGGGTGCTGCTGGGTACCGAGAACGTAGATGACTTTCTGCTGGACCTGGCCGTGCTGGCCGCTCGGGAACTAGGTGAGGACCTGTCGTGCGGGATCATCTTGCAGCCTCATGACAGGCCGCTGACCGTGGCCAGCTCGGACGTCACCGCCGCCCAGGTTGATGAGGTGCAATACAGCTTCTATCAGGGTCCATGCCTGCACTCGATACGGACTGGCGAGCACGTCCACATCGATGACCTGGTATTCGACCAGCGATGGTGGGAATACGCCGTGCGGGCACTAGCGTGCGGGATACGTTCCTCGCTGTCGATTCCTGTGATCGCGCAGGGCGATCCGGTCGGCAGCATCAATCTGTATTCCGATCGGCCGGGGTTCTTCAACGATGCTCAGACCCAGCGGGCCGAGCAGTTCGCCGCCGAGGCGACCGACGCGGTTTGCCGCGCCGCCCAGCTAGCCGGCCAGGGAGACCCGCTGGTAGCTGTGTCTTGCCCAGGTGACTGATCTACACTGCGTTCCTCGCTGGCGCCAGCTTCGGCCTCGCCAAGCCCGGCCTCGATGCGGGCATCGCGGACAACACGATCGTCATTTACTCCACCGACAACGGGCCGCACATGAACAACCGGCCCGATGCTGGCATGACCCCCGTTCCGCAGTGAGAAGGACACCAACTGGGAAGGCGCCTTCCGCGTCCCGCAGCTGATCCGCTGGCCAGGCAAGATCCCGGCCGGGGTGGTCTCGAATGAGATCGTCCAGCATCATGACTGGCTGCCGAACTTCCTGGCCGCGGCCGGTGACCCGGACATCATGGAAAAACTGAAGGCCGGGCACACCATCGGCGAGAAGACCTTCAAGGTCCACATCGACGGATACAACCTGCTGCCCTACCTGACCGGCGAGACGGACAAGAGCCCCCGGCCGGGACTGATCTACTTCTCCGACGACGGGGATGTGCTGGCGCTGCGGTTCGACAACTGGAAGGTCGTGTTCATGGAGCAGCGGGCGCAGGGAACACCGCGGATCTGGGCGGAACCATTCGTGCCGCTGCGCGTCCCTAAGCTCTTCTATCTGCGGACCGACCCGTTCGAGCGGGCCGACATCACATCGAACACCTACTACGACTGGCTCCTGGACAACGACTTCATCATCCTGGCCACGACGACGCTCGCGACACAGTTCCTGGCCACGTTCAAGGAATTCCCGCCCCGCCAGCGGGCCGCCAGCTTCAGCATCGACCTTCCTGCGCTCGTTCACACCGAGTAGGTCAGGCTGTATCGGCCGCCGACATCTGACCTGTTAATACTGTC
Organism: Streptosporangiaceae bacterium; assembly: GCA_049284535.1. Taxonomy (GTDB): domain Bacteria; phylum Actinomycetota; class Actinomycetes; order Streptosporangiales; family Streptosporangiaceae; genus Palsa-504. Next base: position 3,097 of record JBAPYC010001217.1, on the reverse strand, counting down.
TCGCCGGATGCGTCCGTGCATGTAATGCTCGACACGCGGACAGGTACTTTGCCCGCTAGCTGCCCCTCGGACAGGACACTGCCCTCTAGCTGTTGGTCTAGCTGTTGCACTGCCGAATTTAGCCGTATTGGATCAAGCGCGGCGCCTGCGGCGCCGCAGGCCCGGCGCTAACGCCGGGCTCTGCCGTTGAGCGGCCCGCCCGGCGCACGCCGGGTCACACGCAGTGCGTATATATCAATACGGGTTCATGACAGCAGCCGGTAGCGGGGGCGGAGCTGTGGTCTTCGGCGTATCAGGTCCCGGTCTGCGCCGCGGTGGCGAGCTGCGTCCCTGCGCCACCTTTCCGTGCGATGTCTGTTGGCCGGTCGTTACATTGTGCGTTCTGCGAGCACAGATGGCACGGCGATCTGGAACCAGATGCCCTTTCCTGTGCCGTGACGCGCGGGAATGACGCCCCAATCATCGGCGAGGCTGTCCACGATCGACAGCCCGCGGCCACGTGGGCTGCCCGGCGGTGGCATAGGTCTGGCCACCGGGAGGCCACCGCCGGAATCGGTCACTTCCACCCGCAAGATGGCTCCGGTCAGCTCAACAGTCACCTGGAACTCGGTGCCTGCATGCTGGACGGCATTCATCGCCAGTTCGCCCACCATCACCGCGATCGTATCCCGCAGCTCGGACGGCGCAGTCCCGACTTCTTCCAGGACGAACCGCCGCGCTGCCCTGGTCGACTCGGGATCGGAGCGAAAGCTACGGCTGGTTTTCATAAGATAATCCGCAGTATCTGGCTGAGTCCGGTCAGTTCGATGAGCCGCCGGACGATGGAGGTGGGGTTGCGGACCTGCACCTCCCGCGCCTTGCTCGCCACCGAGGCCAGCAGCGCGATGCCCGAGCTATCCATGTATTCCAGGCCGCTGGCATCCAGGATCACCCGGCCGGGGTGGCTGGCCAGCGCGGCATCGATGGCCACGCGGACCTGCGGGACGCTGGTCATGTCCAGTTCGCCGGATAGCCAGATAACCGGTGTCCCGTTTTCGTCCCGCACGTCTACCACAGCCTGGGCCTGGTCGGCCGGGTCTAGGTCAGCCATTTCAGTCCAATCAGCGCGATATCATCAGCGGGCGCGTCGCCGGTCAGTTCGGTGATGATGCTGTCGACCAGGTCCTCAAGCGAGGATGCTGTACCGGCCGCCGCGTCCGCCAGCCGTTTCATGCCGATGTCCAACGTTTCGTGCCGACGTTCGATCAGGCCGTCGGTGTAGGCGAGAACCAGGCCCCGCGCCGGGATGGTGACGATGGCAGGCTCGAGCTCGGCCGATTGTGGTATCCCGATGGGAGCGGCCGGCTTGATGGCCGGGTAACCCAGTTCCGTGCCCTGTCCGACGAGCGGCGGCAGGTGCCCGGCATTGGCCAGGGTCACCCGGTGTGCCTTAACCTCGACCAGGCCGCACAGCACGGTCGCCAGGTGCTCGTCCCGGGTAACGTCCAGCAGGCGGCGCAGGCGGGCCAGGATCGCCGCAGGCGGGTGACCTTCCAGCGCGTAGGCGCCGCACGCATAATGCAGCGATGCCATCACTGCGGCGGCGCGCACGTCGTGCCCGGACACATCGCCGACGACGAACACGACCCTGTCCTCATCCAGCGGCACCAGGTCATACCAGTCCCCGCCGATGTCGGCGCCGTCCGCGGCGGCCCGGTAGCGGACCGCGATCTCCAGGCCGGGAACCGCCGGGATCGTCTGCGGCAGAAGGGCATTCTGCAAGGTCTCGGCCACCGAGCGCTGCTCCACGTACAGCTGCCTGACCTGCTCGCTGAGCCGGGCGGAGGCATCGCGCCTGCGGATCAGCCACTCGGTCGCCAGCACGGCCAGCACTGTCACCAGCACCCCGCCCGCCGCGATGGCCCACGGCAGCGCCTGCGGACCGGTGCCCGACAGCGTAGATCGAGCCGAGGTGACCAGGGTCAGCATCGTGTCACCGAACGGGACCGTGCTGGTAGATGTCCTGCCATGCAGCGGCAGCGGGACCGCGGAATCGGTTTCCAGCAGCGCGGCGGCTGTCTGCGAACGCCCCAGATAGATGGCCAGATTGAGCTGGGAGACCGGTGAACTTGACGGCACCGAGATCCGGCGGCTGACCGGAAGCGGCTGCTCGGCGGATACGACGAAGGTGCCGTCGGGCCCCGTCGCCGAGGTCGCATACTGGAGGAGCAGGGTATGCGGCGCCGTGAGCTCGGTGACCAGGAACGTGGCGGTCGTCACCGCGCGGCGGATCAGCGCCGTCCTAGCCGGTGCCAGCAGCGGGTCACCGCCCACCCTGGCGACCAGACGCGGCGTACCCGCGGTGATCCGCCACAGCGAGGCCGTGGCGAACGGGCCCTTGGCGGTGACCGAACTGCTCATCGCCTTCCGGAACACCGAGATGTCACCGTTGGTGACCGCCGCCAGGCTGACGGCGGGGACCAGATGATCCTCAACATTAGCCGGGTCCGCCGCGGCCAGCGCGTCGGCAGTCAGCTGCGTCTGCAACGATAGCAACCGGCCCTCGTTCTGCTGATAGTCATGCGCCGTCACCACGACCAGGGCGGCGGTGACCACCAGCCCGAAGACCAGCACAGCCACGCTCAAGCTCTTCAGGCCCCGCCTGCGCCCCGGCGCAAGGTCAGGCATGCCCACCAGCCCGCCCTTCCGCCGTGACACTGACACCCCGGCTCCTCTGCCTGTTACCGCCCACCTGACAGTATCGCCAGCCGCAGTCAGGTCACTATCAGCGCTACCGCAGCAGGCGTCCGCGTCCAGGCACCGAGGGCGGCAGCGCGGCGCCGGAAGGTGCAAGAGTCGTGGCTCAGGTCCGCGGATGGCCCGCGAAGTGTCCGTGCCTGCCCCTCCAGCCTCAAGCATGACTGTGACCGCACCCACGAGGACCCCAGTTGTCAAGAGGGCATACTGAGTTGACCCCGTGACCTTGTTCGCTTGGCCCGCCGGGGTGGGGGGGACTTTGGTTGTGGCTTTTCCTCGTCGCTGCCGGTTGTGCCGACGCGTCGGGCCGGGGTCAAGCTGGAGCGCCCGCAGCGCCGCGCCTTTCGGCGCGGGCGAGGAC
>JBAPYC010001216.1:0-10450 GCA_049284535.1 Streptosporangiaceae bacterium | reverse complement strand
AGTTCCCTGCCTACCGGCACGCCCACGGCGAGCGCCGTCAGCAGCTCAAGTGGCTGTACAGCGGGGCCGCCGTCACCCTGGTCGCGTTCGTCTTCGGCATCTTCGTGATTCCGCTCGCCACGGGCGGATCGATAGGCAGCGACAGCAGCGGCGACCCCGGGATCCAGGCGCTGGTCATCCTGGCTTGCGGCGCGCTGCCCGTCAGCATGGGCGTGGCCGTGCTGAGGTACCGGCTGTACGAGCTCGACCGGATCATCAGCCGGGTCGTGTCCTACACCCTGATCACCGCCCTTCTGGTCACGGTGTTCGCCGGGGTGGTCCTGCTGACCACCCACGTGCTGCCATTCCGGGGCTCGGTGCCGGTGGCGATCAGCACTCTGATCACCGCAGCGTTGTTCAACCCGCTGCGGCGCCGAGTGCAGCACGCCGTCGACCGGCGGTTCAACCGCGCCCGCTACAACGCCGAAGCGGTGGTGGCCGCGTTCACCGCCCGGCTGCGGGACAACGTCGACCTGGACGCCGTTCGCGAGGACCTGATCGGCGTGGTCGATGAGGCGGTCCAGCCCACCCGGGTCGCCATGTGGCTGGTGCCCCGCGGCGACTGACCGCGCCGCCGGGGGATTCTTATGATGTGGATGCCGCTTTCGGGCTTATAGAACAACCCCAAGGAGGCATCCACGCCTTATCTGCCCGTGAGCAATTGCGGCTGACGTGTTATGCGATGGCCATTGTTAAAGATTTGTTTTTGTGTTATTATGGTGAATAGACGACGTAATGTTGCGACGTGCATATTAATCAGCAGCCGAGCTTTACCGCCTTGACTGCGGCGGCCGCACGGGCCGCGCATCTGATTGTGGACCGCGAGCCGGTCATCTTCGCCGACACCATGGCCGAGGTCATGCTGGGCGAGCGCGCCGAGGAGCTGATCGGCTTTCACCGGCACTACCGGATGCATCCGGTGCTGGCCGGGGCGCGCGCCCAGGTGACCTGCCGGAGCCGCTACACCGAGGACCGCCTGGCCGAGGCGGTCGGCCGCGGCGTCACCCAGTACGTCATCCTCGGCGCGGGCCTGGACACCTTTGCCGGCCGGTCGGAGCTGGCCGCGCAGGTAGGCGTCTTCGAGATCGACCATCCGGCGACCCAGGAATACAAACAGCGGATCATGACGGCCACGGGCAACGTCTCCTTCATCCCGGTGGACTTCGGACGTGATTCGCTGCGTGAGGGGCTGGATCGGGCGGGTTTCGATTTCGGGGCGCCGGCCTTTGCGGCCTGGCTTGGCGTGACCATGTACCTGGAGGCCAGCGCGATCGAGCGGACCCTGGCTGTGCTGGGCGGCTTCGCGCCCGGCAGCGAGATCGTGGTCGACTACATGCTGCCGGCCGGGCTGCGCGACGCCGCGGGCGAGGACTACGCGGCGCAGGTCGGGCAGGCCTGCGCCGAGCGGGGCGAGCCCTGGATCTCGTTGTTCTCCCCCGGCGACATGGCCGCCCTGCTGGCACGGCACGGCTTCGGGCCGGTCCGGGACGTGCGCCAGCAGGACATGATTCCCGCGGCGTCCTGGCAGCGAGACGATGCGCTACGGCCGGCCGAGCTATCCCGGATTGCGCTGGCCCGGATCGCGCTGCCCCGGATTTGCGCTGGCCCGGATTGCGCTGGCCCGGGTGCCAGCCCGCGGCTGACGTGGTGAGCGCCGGGCTGGGTCTCGCACTGCACGAGTGCGGAGACCCAGCCCGTTCGGCCCTTTAAGGGGTCCTGTGTCAGCCGTGCATGATCGGCCGGCCCAGCGGCAGGCCGTTGCCGCCGGTGCCCGCCGACGCGGCGCCGGCGAACAGGTACACGCCGATCGCGGAGAACACCAGGATGACGTAACCCGCGGTCTTGATCAGGCCGGCCGACGGCACGCCCAGCGGCGAGGCGTTGGCGTAGGCCAGCAGGAGCAGCAGCAGAGCCAGGTCCACCAGCACGAACACGGCGGTGAAGGCCGACGGCAGCCGGAGCGTGGCCAGCGTCAGCATCACGATGGCGACCAGCCAGGAGACCAGGAACAGCTTGACCGTGGCCAGCACCGCGGTGACGGTGATAGCGAACCAGTTGTGATCCAGGCCGAGCACCAGCGCGGCGTAGCTGAGCCAGAAGGTGCCGAAGATACCGAACACGGCCGCGACCGCGCTCTGCCCCAGGGCCGCGCACCAGACCGTGGCCATCAGCAGGCCCAGGGCGGTGGCGGCCAGGATGATGGCCAGCGGGGCTCCCAGCACCCCGGCCGGCACCACGCCCACCAGGGCCAGGCCGAGAGCTACGGACCCAACGATGAAGCTGCCCAGGCCCAGCATGGACGGATCGCCGGCCATCGGCCCGACCACGGCGGGTGCCGGTGCGGCGGCGGCTGGTTGTTCGGTCAGGGTGGTGGCCCGACCCGGATCGTCGGCGGATGCATCGAGAGCGCTCATCGATGTGCGCTCCTTCCTAAGCGGCGCCCCGCGAACACGGGCTTAATGCATCCGTACGCTTCTAACGCGACGTATGTGTTCTCACTTTGAGCCAGCCAGCCCGAAATAGGAGGTAAACGCCCGGTTCAGCTCCCGGAAGCCACGATCCCGTACTCGTGAATCTTGCGGTAGATGGTGGCCCGGGACATGCCCAGGGCCTCGGCCGCGCGCACCTTGTTGCCGTCGTGGTCCTGCAGGCTCTGCACGATCGCGTCGCGCTCGATGGACTCCAGCGGGGACAGCAGCCGGCGGCTGACCGTCCAGCATTCCGGCGGCAGGTCCCGGGGCATGATCACGCCGGCCCGGCGGCGCTGGACGACCTGCTTGAGCACCTGCCAGAGCTGTTCGGTGTTGCCTGGCCAGTTGTGCCGCAGCAGCAGCTGCATGGCCTCGGGTGAGCAGGTCAGCCGACCCTGCTGGCTGAGCCGGGCCAGGAAGAACGGCACTAGCTCGTGCAGGTCCTCGATGTGATGCCGCAGCGGCGGCAGCTCCACCGTGCCCTGGAAGAACCCCAGCAGCCGGGTCAGGTCGATGCCGGTGTGCTTGCGGTTCAGCGTCAGGGCGACCCGCAGATCCGTCTGGCGATGCTTGGCGCGGGCTTCCTGCAGAGCGCTGGCCAGCGCGTGCCCCTGCTTGGCGTTGAGCGCGTCGACGTGCCGGATGACCAGCATGCCGGTGCCCTCACCCAGCTCGGTGCGGGTCTTGGCTAGCCAGTCCTGGGTGCTCCCGTCCGCGTCTACCACGTGGAACGGGGAAGCCGGGTTGCGCCGCTGGTGCACGGCCCGGGCCACGGCCAGCTTGCCCAGGCCGGGCTCACCCTCGATGGTCATCCAGTCGGCCGAGTCGTACAGGGCCTCGGCCTCGCGGCAGGCCCGCAGCCACAGCACGCCGCTGCCGACCAGGCCGGGCAGGTGCATGGCCGCGCGTGGCGCCGGAACCTCGGGCGCGACCACGGCGGTCGAGACCAGCTTGACGTGGACCACCCCGTCGGCGAACCGGCTGTCGCTGGAGATCCGGTGGCAGAACAGCCGGGCCATTGCCCCGCTGGGCAGGTCGATGCTGACCGCGCCCGGGTGCTGCCGGGCCAGCGCCTCGGTGGCGTGGCCGATCAGGGCGGACTGATCGGCGGGGTCCAGCACCCGGCGGGCGTGGTCGTTCAGCATGACCACGTCGTTGCCGAGCGCCAGCACGATGCCGCCGGTGCGGCGGCAGGCCCGCACGTATTCCTGGAGCAGGTGCAGGTCACGGCTGCTGCCCGCGGCCAGCAGAGCCTGGGTGATCTGATCGGCGGTCGACTTGACCAGCGAGATCAGCAGCGGGTCGGCGTTCTTGCGCCAGCAGGTCAGGTCGATCACACCGACCGTCTTGCCGGAGACCGGGTCGTGGATGGGCACCCCGGCGCAGGCCAGCCCCTCCAGGTGCTCGGCGTAGTGCTCGTGACCGAACACGTGCGCGGGACCGCCGGATTCCAGTGCGGTGCCGATGCCGTTGGTGCCCACGCGCTCCTCGGCGTAGCTGAAGCCCGGGGCGAGCTTGACCGCGTCCAGGTGCCGCTCGAGGTCATGGTCGGCTGTCTTCCTGGTCAGCACCAGCCCGGCGGCATCGGTCAGGACGATGCTGATCGGCTGGCCGTCCAGCTGCTCGTGCAGCTGACGCAGGACAGGTTCGGCCGTCCGGGCCAGGTTGGACTCAAGATCGGGGTCGCGCAGGTAGTTCAGCTCGATGTGATCGGCGGCGACCTCGTACTGCCGCGACCGCCACCACGACGCCAGGATCGGCTTGCGGACGATGTTCTGGTCAACCGGCTGTTCCGCGAGGAAACGGTCTCTGGCCTGGGCCAGCCCTTCCTGGCGGTCTTGCGCTGCGTGCAGCGGCACTGATGCACGTGCCATAACGCCTCCCCCACCCAAGTGTTCTAGGGCTGGAGGCTCAGCCCTGCGCGGATCGGTTACGGGTTTACCCGGCCCTTACAAAGTAAACCCCGCGTTGCCGGGCACTGTCTCAAGTTGAGACTCCCGCTTCCTGCCAGCCGAAGTTGTGTCGACGTATGGACTCTGACGGCGAGACCTTCGACGAAGAGACATTCAATCCCTGGAGCATCGTCAACCTAGTTTTTCACCACCTGGCCGGCGAGGGCCTGCACCCCGTTCTGGGGGAGGCGGGCGATCCCGGCAAGCCCGCGGCGGAGCTGCTGCGCGCGCTCGGCATCAGGCCGGCCGCCGAAGGCAACCGGCATGATTCCGAACACGTAAAGCAAACCCTGGCCGAGCTCCGGGCGGCGTTTGACGTGTCTCATGTTGAGAGCTCATGACGGTGTTGACCGAGGTGTGATGCAGGGCACAAGGACTTTCGGGATTGTCGGCGGCGCCCGGGATGGGCTCGCACCGAACCGAACGACCCCGGAACCCGTGAAGAAAGGGGTGACATGAGTCGCCAGAGCGTGGCCAAGGCTCATCAGAAGATCCAGGAGCTTTCCTGGGAGCCTCAGTATCACGAGCCTGTGTCGCAGTACGGGACGGACTACACGTTCCACAAGGCACAGAAGAAGGATCCGCTGAAGCAGGTCCTCCGGTCCTACTTCCCGATGCAGGAAGAGAAGGACAACCGCGTCTATGGCGCGCAGGACGGCGCCATCCGCGGAAACATGTTCCGTCAGGTGCAGGAGCGGTGGCTGGAATGGCAGAAGCTGTTCCTGTCCATTATCCCGTTGCCGGAGATCTCGGCAGCGCGCGCAATGCCGCTGCTGTTCCGCACGGTCCCGAACCCGGAACTGCACAACGGCCAGGCGATCCAGATGATCGACGAGGTACGCCACTCGACGATCCAGCAGAACCTGAAGCGCCTGTACATGAACAACTACATCGACCCGGCCGGCTTCAACAACAGCCTCCGCAACTTCCAGAACGACTACTGCGGGACCATCGGCCGCCAGTTCGCCGAGGGCTTCATCACCGGTGACGCCATCACCGCCGCGTCGATCTACCTGACGATCGTGGCGGAGACGGCATTCACGAACACCCTGTTCGTGGCCATGCCGGCCGAGGCCGCGGCCAACGGCGACTTCCTGCTGCCGACCGTGTTCCACTCGGTCCAGTCGGATGAGTCGCGGCACATCTCCAACGGCTACGCCACGCTGCTCATGGCGCTGTCGGACGAGAGCAACCACCAGCTGCTCGAGCGCGACCTGCGCTACGCGTGGTGGAACAACCACCGCGTGGTGGACGCGGCCATCGGCACGTTCATCGAGTACGGCACCAAGGACCGGCGCAAGGACCGCGAGTCCTACGCCGAGATGTGGCGCCGGTGGATCTACGACGACTACTACCGCAGCTACCTCGTGCCGCTGGAGAAGTACGGCCTGACCATTCCGCACGACCTCATCGAGGAAGCGTGGAACCAGATCTGGAACAAGGGCTACGTCCACGAAGTCGCGCAGTTCTTCGCCACCGGCTGGCTCGCCAACTACTGGCGGATCGACCCGATGACGGATGAGGACTTCGAGTGGTTCGAGTACAAGTACCCGGGCTGGTACGACAAGTACGGCAAGTGGTGGGAGAACTACAACCGCCTGGCGACCCCGAATGGGCACCACCCGATCGTGGCCGAGAGCGTCGACTACGTGTACCCGCACCGGTGCTGGGTCTGCATGGTCCCGTGCCTGGTCCGCGAGGACATGGTCATGGCCGAGGTCGACGGCCAGTGGCGGACCTACTGCCACGAGGCCTGCCGGTGGACGGACGTCGAGGCGTTCCGGCCCACCTACCAGGGCCGTGAGACCCCGAACATGGGGCAGCTCATCGGCAAGCGCGAATGGGAGACGCTGTACCACGGCTGGAACTGGGCCGATGTCGTAACCGACATGGGGTACGTGCGTGACGACGGCAAGACCATGGTCGCCCAGCCGCACCTGAACCTGGACCCGAAGAAGATGTGGACGCTGGACCACCTGCGCAGGATGCCGGAGGTGCTGAGCCCCAATGTGCTGCTCAACGAGATGACGCCCGAGCAGCGCGAGGCCTTCCACGCCGACTACATCAAGCAGGGACCGGCCGGACGCCCGGCCCCGGCGGAAAGCTAAGGGCAGGCAGGAGGGGGCGCGCCCGGATTGCAATCCGGGCCGCCCCCTCCGAACCGTAACCGTCGTCACATCCGTCACAGCCTCCCTGATATACGGAGCACTGTGACACCGAAACCGGCAGGAGGGTCATGGCCGAAAAGCATCTTGTCCGCTTCGAGCCGGTCGGCGTCGAGATCGAGGTCGACGAGGACCAGACCATCCTGCGCGCGGCGGCCGAGCAGGGCGTGATGCTCATGCACGGCTGCAAAGAGGGACAGTGCGCTGCCTGCAAGTCGTTCCTCCTGGACGGCGAAGAGATCGACCACGACAAGTACTCAACCTTCGCACTGCCCGATTACGAGCTCGAGGAAGGCTACACGCTGCTATGCCGGGCGCACGCCTACGAAGACCTCACGATCGAGCTGCTGAACTACGACGAGGAGATGATCCGCTCCGGCCTGCCGATCACCGAGGCCGTCGCGGAGGTGGTGTCCAACGACCCGGTTACGCATGACATGCGGCACCTGGTGCTCAAGCTGGTCGAACCGGACTCGATCAAGTTCTTCCCGGGCCAGTACATGGACATCGCGATCCCCGGCACCGATCAGGTGCGCTCGTTCTCCATGGCCAACACCACGACCCGCGAAACCGGGCTGATGGAGTTCGTCATCAAGGTCTACCCCGACGGGCAGTTCTCCAATTTCCTGGCGGAGAGGGTGGCCGTGGGTGACCGGCTGGATATAACGGGTCCGTTCGGGGTCTTCACCTTGCGTGAAGGCGACAACGACCTGGTGTTCGTCGGCGGCGGGGCTGGTATGGCGCCCATCTTGTCCCTGCTGCGCACAATGGCCGAGCGCGGACTACAGCGCAAGGCCACTTTCTTCTACGGTGCCCGGACCAAGCAGGATCTCTGCTTCGAGGCCGAGCTGCACGAACTCGAGGAGAAGCTGCCTGATTTCCGCTACGTACCTGCCCTCTCCGAGCCGGGCGATGACGACGGCTGGGACGGCGAGACCGGGCTGATCACCGACGTGGTCAAGCGCCTGGCCAGCGACCTGAAGGGGGCCCACAGCTACGTGTGCGGACCGCCGCCCATGGTGGAGGCGGCGCTCCCGCTGCTGGCGCAACTGGGAGTGGAAGAAAAGCGCATCTACTACGACAAGTTCACGACCACTGGTGAGCCGCAGGAGTGAGATCATGTCAGAGTCGCTAGAGAACACCGCCAACCCGGCCGAGCGTAGCGTTCCTAAGCCGGTCTTCACCGACGCCGAGGCGGGCGCGAAGGTATTCCCGGACTCGACCAAGCGGGACTTCAACTACTACACCCCGGCCAAGCGCAAGCAGTCCCGGTACGAGGACGTCACCGTCGAGGTCCAGCCGGACCCGCGGCACTACCTGGCCCAAGGCTGGCTGTACGGCTTCTCCGACGGGCGCGGCGGTTACCCGCTGGACTGGACCGCCCTGAAGGCCTGGGGCAGCGACCGGCCAGAGCCCGAGCGTTACCCAGGTTCGGGCGGCAAGGGCTACGACTGGCCCGCGACCGGCTGGCACGAGTTCCGCGACCCGAACGAGGAGTGGGAGCTCACCCTCTACCGGTACAACTCCAACGTGGTCCGGCAGCTCAACCAGAACATCGACGTTGCTCGGGCGGGCAAGGCGTTCGAGCAGTGGAACACGAACTGGGTGCGCTTCGTGGAGTCCCACGTGGGCGCGTGGATGCACGTCGACCACGGCCTGGGCCTGTACCTGTTCGCCAACGCCAACCGGCGGGCCCCCACCAACATGCACAACAACGCGATCTCGGTGAACAGCATGCACCGGATCCGCGCAGCTCAGGACCTGGCGCTGTACAACCTGACCCTGACCGAGGAGATCGAGGGCTTCGACGGCAGCGCGCACCTGACGGCCTGGAACGAGGACCCGGCCTGGCAGGGCGTGCGCGAGGTGGCCGAGCAGCTGACCGGGATCGACGACTGGGCCGAGGCCATCTTCGCGGCCAACGTCGTGTTCGAGCCGCTGGTCGGCGAGCTGTTCCGCAGCCAGCTGGTGATGCACGCCGCGCCGCGTAACGGCGACTTCGTGACCCCGACGCTGGTCGGTGCCGAGGAGTACGACTTCGCCGAGCGGGACCTGCGCTACACCAGGCCGCTGTTCCACCTGCTGACCAACGACCGCGAGTTCGCCGACCACAACAAGGGCCTGCTGACCGAATGGCTGGGCACCTGGACCGGCCGGGCCCTTACCGCAGCCCGGACACTGCAGCCGCTGTGGTCACAGCCCGAGAACAAGCCCCCGCGCTTCGAAGACGGCCTGGACGCCGTCAAGAGCCGCTTCGCCGGCATCCTTTCCGACCTGGACCTCGACGCACCGAAGGAGCTCGCCCAGTGAGCACGTTCAAGACCTCGGAAAGCCCCTACAAGTCCAACAACACGGCCTCGAACATGGCCGGTGTCACCCTGATGAACAACCAGATCGGGTCGGTCGTCGCGCAGGTCATGGCCAAGAAGGACAACGTCAAGGTCACGTACCTGCCGTCCATGATCCGCGTCGACGCGGTGGGCCGGATGGACTTCGACTACGACGAGATCTCCGAGGCGCTCGGCGAGGAGCCCGGCTACTACGACGCCGCGCAGTTCGAGGAGTCGATGTCGACGCACTACGGCCGCATGATCCACCTGGACGACCGGACGATCATGTTCGCCAACCCGGAGGATGCCGCGGAGTACCTCGACTTCGACCTGATCGCCAAGGAGTCCTAGCCCGGCCAGCCAATTCGGCAGGCCTCCGGCGGACATGCACGACCCCGCGCGGCGCGGTCTAGACAAATGCCGCGCCGCGCGGGTACGAACGAAAGAGTGGAATTTGCTCGAGGCAGGCCGTGGCACTGAGCCGGCAGATCCGGCTCGGTGCCATAGCCAAGCTCACTGAAGGAGGCGCCTTGTACGAGCACAACGGCGAGAAGTATTTCATCGTCGATTCGCACCTGCATTTCTGGAACGCTGCCCCGGACAACTGGGTCCCTGGCGCCGAACAATACGCCAAGGGCTGGATCGAGTGCTTCCACGCGTACCAGGGCCTGGGGCCGCCTGAGACGCACTGGTCGATCGAGCACTTCCAGAGCTACTCTGAGGACGACTTCGTCAAGGACGTCTTCCAGGACGGGTACGTGGACGTGGGCATCTTCCAGCCCACGTACCTCAAGGAGTGGTACAAGGAAGGCTTCAACACCACCGAGAAGAACGCGGGGCTGGCCGCGAAGCACCCGGGCAAGCTCATCGTCAACACCCGGTTCGACCCGCGCGACGGCGACGACGGCCTGGAGGATCTGCGGCGGAACGTCGAGACCTACGGCTCCAAGGGCCTCAAGCTGTACACGGCCGAATGGAACAACGGCTCGCGCGGCTACAAGCTGAGCGACCCGGCCGCTTACCGCTTCCTGGAGGCCGCGCAGAACCTCGGTATCAAGAACGTCCATGTGCACAAGGGCCCGACCATCTGGCCACTGGACAAGGACGCCTTCGATGTCTCTGACATCGACCACTGCGCGACCGACTTCCCCGAGCTCAACTTCATCGTCGAGCACGTCGGCCTGCCGCGGATCGAGGACTTCTGCTTCATGGCCACCCAGGAGCCCAACGTGTACGCCGGGCTGTCCGTGGTTCTCGGCGGCCTGATGTATGCGCGGCCGAACTTCTTCGCCAAGGTCATCGGCGAGCTGCTGTTCTGGGTCGGTGAAGACAAGATGACCTTCGGCAGCGACTACGGCATCTGGGAGCCGAAGTGGCAGGTCGAGGGCTTCGTGGACTGGGACTACCCGGATCGCGATGAGTTCGCCGACTTCCCGCGGCTGAACACGGCCGGCAAGAAGAAGATCCTTGGCCTGAACGCGGCCAAGCTGTAC
>JBAPYC010001215.1:0-11571 GCA_049284535.1 Streptosporangiaceae bacterium | reverse complement strand
GGAAAACCAGGAAAGCCGGCGACTTCCCTGCCCGCAAGCCGGGCGAGCCCAGCGTCACCAATGTCGTGCGGAGAATCGAGTTCCACCTGCTCTACCCATGGCATATCACCTAAAAGCAAGGACATTGGCCCTGAGCCCCTCACCCGCCACAGCCACCTAACGTTAGTGAAATCCCAATTGCAATGGCGCCATTTCTACCGCTTTTAGCCTTAGTTTTCCGCCGGCTATTCGAATTCCCCGGTCGTTACATTAGCTGCGTCCCGGGCATTTATCTATATGCCGGCTGGCGGCATATAGTCACATTCTGGCTATGGGTAATTTGCGCCCTTTGGGGCCGTTTCTATTGTCAACCAGCTGACAATACGCTGCGGTCTCCCGCCTGGCGTGGCCCCGATCAACCAGTGGGGCCTGTCCGACCAGATCAACCCCACCGTGGGCGGCCTGGTCGGCTACTGCGGCATCGGCCGCAAGCCTGACCAGCCGGCCGGGCCTCCACCCAAGGGTTGACCCGCAAACTCCACTCGCAGGCCGGCGACTCCGGGCCGGTGTGTCTCTAACGTGGTCAGTGCTCGGCGCGCACTGACTTGAGCCAAGTCGGGCCTCAGGAATCAGCTCGACCTTCGGAATCATCCCGTTGCCGTGAAAGGCCGAATGGCTCGACAAGCCAGTCACCCCTGTCGCCCGGCTGGAGCAGTTCACGCCGGTCAACGTTCGTAATGTAGAAGACGAAGTTCGACGCTCCATAAACCTGCTCGTAGCAGTCGAATGCCGTTCCGCTTGCGTCGAAGCTTATGCCGCGTATGCGGACGACACTAGCTGACGCTCTCAGGCCGAGCACCCGCCACTCCTCTTGGGAAGGTTGGTCTACCTGAATGGCCTGTTCGGTCGCGGCATCAGAAAGGCCATATTCCCGTTCGAGGTATGCGTACATAGAATGGCCGGCATTCAGGTAGGTCTCATCCAGGACGGGTACCAGGGCAACTGGCAGGACTGCGCGCTCCAAGATGAGCGCTGCCGCGCCCACGTGGCGTAGGCGTCGAACCTCCCATACCGGCTCGCCGGGTTTGACTGACAGCGCGGCGGCGATGTTCTTGCTGGCAGCACCCACAACGAAGCTGAGCAGATCGTTACGCACCTTCAGGCGAGTCTTGGTGCCAACGAGTGAACTCAGAAGTTCACCGGTCCGATTCGGCGCTGTTAGGATTCTGCCACTTGCCACAAACGTGCCGACCCCTTGGTGGCGGTATATTACCCCCTCATTTTCCAATTCGGTAAGAGCCCTGCGCACGGAAATCATGCTGACGCCTGTGCGCGCAGTCAGGTCTGAAGCGCTTGGGAGCTTGTCGCCGGCCTGCAGGTCGTGCTCAACGATGAGGTCAACGATGTATTGATAGACCTGCTGATAGCGTAGCTGCCTCTCGCCCCTCCAGTTTTGCCTTGCCGCCTGCGCCATGTCATACCTCCTGTGCGGCCCAGCTACAGTCCCAGTCTCGCTTAGCTGAGCCTCCGTGCTGTGCGACGGAGCCTGTGGACTATTTAAAGCTCCCCGCTGTGAGCCGCTTTACCGTGCTGACCTGCGACTGCCTACATCAACGATTTGGAAGTGAAGGGTTCAGATTGTTCTCCCCACATCATCCGCGCTCGCCCCTACCGGAATCAGGGGGAAGTGGCATGCTGCCGAGTGTCCAGAGCCAAAGCCGCGCAGAATTGGCGTCTCGTTGGCACAACGGTCCTGGGCGCGCGGGCAGCGGGTACGGAATGGGCACCCCGACGGCGGATGAATTGCCGACGGTAGTTCGCCACGGATGGCGCTGCCTTGCTTGGCATTCCCCTGCTGGAGCCTGGGAACCGGGATCGACTCCAGCAGCCCCGCCGTGTACGGGTGCGCGGGGTGCTTGTACACGGCATCGGACGGGCCGATTTCAACAAGCCGACCGAGATACATCACGCCGATACGATCCGCCACATACCTGACCACCGAGAGATCGTGAGACACGATCACATAGGTGAGGTTGAACTCCGATTGGAGCGACTGCATCAGGTTGATGATCTGCGCCTGTACCGAAACATCGAGCGCCGAGACTGGTTCGTCGGCCACTATGAGCTTGGGGCTCAGTATAAGGGCGCGGGCGAAGCCAACCCGTTGCCGTTGGCCGCCGGATAGCTCGTGCGGGAAACGGTCCGTGACACGTTGCGGCAGGCCGACACTGTCGAGCAATGCGGCCACTCGCGCCCTCTGCTCGGCGGCTGATCCAGCTCTCTGGACGCGTAGCGGGTCCCGCATGATCGACCCGATTCGCATCTTCGGGTTCATGGCGCTGTAGGAGTCCTGGAAGACGAGCTGCACGTCGCGGCGTCTTTGACGTTGCTGCGGCTTGGACAGGGCGTCGAATGCTGCACCGTTGATCAGCACGGAGCCCTCGTCGGGGCGTTCCAGCGCGACTATGAGCCGGCCCAGCGTGCTCTTGCCGCAGCCTGACTCACCGACCAGCCCGAAGGTTTCCCCCTGCGCGACGGTGAGGGAGACATCCGATACCGCCTTGATTGACTCGCTGCCACGCCGGAACACGCCAGCGCCAACTGGGTACCTCCGACTAACGCTGGCTAGTGACAAGATCGGGGGGCTCTCCCGGGCGAGCGTTGCGGGGCGCTGAGACCAGCCAGCCTTGTGACTGGCAGGCTCAGTGACGGAGGCCGCCGTGGTCGAGCGCGGGTGGTAGCAGGCGTAGCGGTGAGCCTCGGTTTCCCCGTCGAGAATCGGTTCGCTTTCGTTGCACTGGTCAGTTGCGAATGAGCACCTGGGGGCAAATGAGCACCCCCGCCGTGACTGGCTGAGGTCGGGAGGTGCGCCCGGGATCGTGCTAAGGCGTCGCGATCGGTCCTGGTCCAGGCTGGGGACTGACTTCAGCAAGGCCTCGGTATAGCGGTGTCTGGGGTCCGCGAAGATGCCCTCTGTTGGCGCGGACTCTACGATCTTGCCCGCGTACATGACCAGGACGCGGTCGGCGTGCCCGGCGATGACACCCATGTCATGAGTCACTAGGAGCATGCCCATTCCCAGGCGCTGCCGCAGGTTGTCCAGGAGCTCGAGTATCTGCGCTTGGATTGTTGCGTCCAACGCCGTCGTCGGCTCGTCGGCAATGAGCAGCTTCGGCTCACAGACGAGGGCTAGCGCGATCATCGCCCGTTGACGCATCCCTCCCGACAGCTGATGAGGGTATTCGCCGAGGCGCTCCGAAGGACGGGGCATCCCGACAAGCCCGAGAACTTCCAATGCCCGGGATCTGGCTTGCCGCCGCGATGCACTGCGGTGCAGGCGGAAGGACTCGCTGATCTGGTGCCCGATTGCCATCGTGGGATTGAGGCTTGTCATCGGATCCTGAAACACGACACCAATCTGGCTTCCGCGCAGGGACCTGACCTGACTGTCCGCCAGCGGCACCAGGTCCCGGCCGTGGAGCTTGATGGAGCCGGAAGTGATCCTGGCGCCTCCGGGCAGCAGGCGAACGAGCGACATGGCTGTCATCGTCTTGCCGCAGCCCGACTCGCCGACCAGCCCGACGGTCTCTCCAGCGTCAATGCACAGCGACACACCACTGACCGCGTGCACCACGCCCTGCCGCGTCGTAATGTCAGTATGCAGGTCGTTCACCTGCAGCAGCGCCGTGTCGCCGGCCGCAACGTTCCCGACCACTCACGCTCCTTTCACATCACGCAGTACGGACCGCTGATAGCAGTCCGGGTATGGCTTCGGTGTGCCGTGCCCGGAACGGTCGGCTGGTACCTCCAGGACCGCGCCGACGGCTGGAACGACGGCATCGAGGACCCGTCCGCCCCCCGTAGCTTGTCATCCGGTGCTCCTGACGATTACGCGCGGATCCAGCCAGGCGTAGACGAAATCGGTAAGAATGGTCATAATCACGATTACAACACCGATAACGATGATGACGCCTTCGAGCATCGGCAAGTCGTTCTGCAGCACTGCGGTCCATGCCAGCGTCCCGAGTCCGGGTATGCCGAATACCTGCTCGGTAACGAGGACGCCGCCCATGAGTGTCGCAAAGTCCAGTCCAGCCATCGTCACGATGGGGCGTAGCGCGTTACGCAGGGCGTGCTTGTACAGGACATGTGATGGCTTCAGGCCTTTGGACCGCGCGGTCCGGGCATAATCCTCACTCAGTTCCTTGATGAGGCTCGCTCGTCCAATGCGGGTGTAATAGGCGGCTCCGGTGAACGCCAGCGTGAACGCGGGAAGCACCACCCAACT
Organism: Streptosporangiaceae bacterium; assembly: GCA_049284535.1. Lineage (GTDB taxonomy): Bacteria > Actinomycetota > Actinomycetes > Streptosporangiales > Streptosporangiaceae > Palsa-504. The sequence goes on along the minus strand of JBAPYC010001215.1, from coordinate 7,304 downwards.
CGGTGAGCTGACCCCGCCGAGCGGGAATATGGGCCAGCGGAACCCTAGTATGTAGAGCAGCACAAGGCCGAGCCAGAAGCTGGGAACCGTCAGGCCCAACAAGGCGGTGACGCTTGCGGAGCCGTCCCAGAACGACCGGCGATGCAATGCCGCGATCATGGCCAGGCCCACGCCGATCAAGAGCTCTCCGATGACACTGAGCGTCACCAATTCAAGTGTGAACGGCAGGCGTTGCATGAGGGCTTGCGACACGTTCTGGTTCGTCGCATAGGACTGGCCTAGATCGCCGTGGAGGAGTTGCCACAGGTAGCTGAGATAGCGTTGGGGTAGCGGACGGTTCAGGCCAAGCTGGTTGTAGATGCTGCGGACCACGGAGGCGGGGGCGTTTGGGCCTGCGATAATGCGGGCCGGATTGATTGGAAGCGCGTCGCCGATTATGAATACCAGAGTCACAATTCCCCAGATCACCGCAACTCCACCGATCAATCTGCGGATAATGAACCGGGTCATGTGACTGGGTACCTTTTGGTCTCATGCATGCTTTTCCATCGCGTCGTACAGGCTATCGCCGAGCAGATTGAACCCGAGGACCACCAGCCCAAGAGCGACGCCCGGTACGATTGCGAGCCTGGGGACACTTTCTAGGTAACGGCTGCCGTCTGCGATCATGTCGCCCAGCGAAGGGGTCGGCGGCTGAATACCGACTCCCACGAAGGACATCGCCGATACGAATATGGCTGTGTCCGAGAGCTGAAGGGTCGTGTATACGATAACGAGCGACCATACCTGACGAAGTACATGAATGAAGATGATTGTTCCGCTGCCGGCACCGTACAATTTTGCTGCGCTAACGAACTCCTGTTGCCGGATCGACAGCACCTCCGCTCGGACGATTTTTGCGAGATAGAACCAGCTCACCCCCCCTACAATCAGGATGAGGGTGGCAAGCGACGGCCGGATGACGATCGCCAGAAAGGCCGCCAGCAAGATGGCAGGTATCGCGATCAGAACTTCGGTGATGCGCATCAGGACCGCATCGAGCCACCCGCCGTAATACCCCGCCAGGCATCCCACGGCGACACCGATGACTGCAGCGATGATATTCGCCGTGACTGAGACCACAAGCGTCTCGCGCAGGCCCCAGAGCAGCCGACTGAATTCGTCACGGCCGAGCGCGTCCGTGCCGAGCAGAAAAGTCGCATTGGGGCCCACCGGGGACCCGTTCGCGCGCAGCCCATCTGGGAACTGATACAGGGGCGAATGAGGTGCGATGACCGGCGCAAATATTGCCGCGACGACGACGATGCATGTCAGGACCGCCCCGGCGACACCGGCCGGCCGAGTCGCTACCTCCCGCAGAGCTTCACGAACGGGGCGTGCCGCGGCGCGGCGGGTCAGTGTGGACGGGGCCCCATCAGGGGCGGGGACTGGGGCCCCGGTCAACGACACTGCAGAGGCCTGTCGGGACAGCCCGGGCGCGCCCGGCCCAGCGCCGTGTTACCTATCCGTTCCGTGCGCGGGCTTGCGCTCACTCGATGCCCCCCTCGAATAGATAGCCTTTTGCTGCCGCGTGCGCTGGCTGATTCTCAGATGCGCCAGTTCGCGAACAGGAACGGATACAACGCGTTGGCGCCGAAGCCCGACAGCTTCGGGTTCACGAAGTAGTACAGCGTCTGGTAGTACAAAGGAATCCACGGGAAATCCGAGAGTATCTGGCTCTGCAGCCGACGATAGACCGGAATCGCTGCAGGCAGCGACAACGCTAGCGAGGAGCTCAGCGTCTGGTCGACCGCATGGTTGCAGTAGAACTGCCAGTTGTTACCTGCTGCGATCTGGGCGCAGGCGAACTGGCTCGCGATCAGGTCGTATGGGTCCGGGTAGTCGATTCCATAGATGCCCATGGTCAGCGGGTACTGGCCGATGGACGACAGGAACGCGCCCGAATCCATCACCTTGAGCTGCACTTTGAAGCCGACCTGCTGAAGGTCTTGTTGCACGACCTGGGCAACGTTCGCGCCGGCAGTGAAGCCGCCGTTCGCGACGGCGAACGTGAGAGTGGGCAATCCGGCGCCGTTCGCGTGACCGGCCTGGCTCAATAGGGTCTTAGCCATTCCTGGATCGTATTTAAGCGGCTTGACGGACGGATCGTATCCCGGCATCCCCGGCGCTAGGATCTGAGTGAGGGTCGAGCCCATTCCTGCAATCGACTTGAGGACCTGAGAATTGTCGACCGCGTAGGCAGCCGCTTCCCGGACGAGCTTGTTGTTGAAGGGCGCCTTTTGCAGGTTCAGCGCGACGTAGTTGTCGGCGATCGCCGTGAAGTGGTGCAGGTACGTCGAGTACTTGGGATTGCTGCCCACTGCGAGGTAGGACGGCGCGTCGAGGTTGTCCATCATGACGTCGGTCGTGCCGTTCTGGACTCGAAGAAGCTCTGTCTGCGGCGCCAGTCCGATCGTGATCGAGATCTTCTGTACGGACACAGACTTGGCGTCAAAGTAGTTGGGATTGCGGACCAGCGTCAGCTGGCGACCGACCGTGTAGCTCTGCACTGTATAAGGGCCGTCGCCGACCGGCTTGAGCCCGAACCCTGCTGAATCCTTGGCTATGAGCTTCGGCGGCACCGCGGATGCGTTCGGTATGGCCATGACGTCCAGGAACGTCCGGTCCGGCTTTGTCAATGTGAATTTAATCGTGTCCGGCCCAGACACCTCGATGCCGCTGACATCTTTGGCCTTGCCGCTTACATAGGCGTCCGCGCCGTTAATAATCAGGTAGAACGCTTGGAGCTGGGACTTCGTCGCCGGATTTAGGATGCGCTCTATCGCGTCCGCGTATGCCTGCGCGGTCACCGGTTCCCCATCAGTGAACTTCAGGCCCGGCCTGAGCTTGAAAGTGTAGGCCAGGCCCTGATCGCTCACGGTGGGCATCGCCTCGGCTCCCCAGGGCACGACGTCGTTCGAGTTGTTGAACGTCAGCAGGCTGACGAACGTCGCGTGGATGAACGACCACGATGTCGAATCGAAGCCCTTGGCCGGATCAAGTGACGGCGGGTCAGTGCTGATCGCAGCCGTTACCACGCCACCCGTATGAGACTGGCCCGCTTGCTGTCCAGTACTGGACTGGGTGCACGCGGCAAGCGTCACACCAGCGAGCAGGCAACTCAAGGCCACAACCGGGAACCGGCGGGTCGCTCTGATCATGGGCATTCCTTCCACCGCGCAACGGGATCGCGCAGGCAGCGTAACAGTTCGTATGCACAGTATGCTGGTGCATTAGATATGGAATGTCGGAAATTTCGCTTCCGGTGCAGACCCTCCGCGTTCGCAGTGGCTAGCGTGCCGGGCATCCATGTATGGGCCGGGGCGCTTCTCTGTTGCGCGCGCGAAGTCCCGTCGCGTACGCCGGTGACCGGCTCTGCTCGTGTCCCCGATACTGTATACTGTGCATACTGAGTATCTTACCAGGAGCCAACGCAATGTCGCCACGGGCGACAGCCCAACCAGCTGAAGCGACAAATTAATCAGTCCACTGATCAACCGAGTCCACCGCGACATCTTGTCACATGTGCGGCGCGCCGTCGGGGGCCACCGCCGCCGGACTCCGGATCGCGCCCAGGATCGTCGCGGCTTAGGCTGAATCTTCGTGATCCCCGCGATAATGGCCTTCCTGCCTTCGACCCTAGCGTGACGGCCCCGGCCCGGATGTGGAACTACTGGTTCGGCGGCAAGGACAACTTCGCCGCCGACCGCGCGGCCGCCGAACGGGTCCTGGAAGTCATGCCGACTATGCCGCTGATCGCCCGAGCCGCGCGGCTGTTCCTGGTCGAGGCGGTGCAGCGGCTCGCGGGCGAGCACGGCGTCCGCCAGTTCCTCGACATCGGCACCGGCCTGCCCGTGGCAGACAACACCCGCCAGATCGCCCAGCGCGTCGCGCCGGAGTCGCGGATCGTCTACGTGGACTACGACCCCATCGTGCTCCTGAATGGTCTGCCCGGTGACGTATTCCAGCGCCCGGGCGTAGGGGCCGCGGGGTACGGGCAGCCCGGCTTCCCGGCGCTGGATGATCCGCTTGGTGCAGCCGTTGGGTTCCCCGGCCCGGTCCCGGCCTGGCGGATGGCACGGGCGAGCTCGTCCTGAGACAGGAAGCCATCGGTGAAGCTACTCAGCGTTAGATCTACGCAGCGTAACCGTTTGCGAGTTAACGGCTGCTCTGCGTCGTGGGTCGAATCGTGGGACGAGCCGTCAGATAATCCCAGCTCGATCAGAGCCATCAGAGCAATAGCCTGCGACATCAGTGCAGTTAGAGCGCATATTGGTACAAATCGGGCTTCTTGTAAACGGCAGGTCGGCTTGGCCAGTCGCCCGTCGATCACCGCGTGGACCGCGTCGTGGACCGCCCGCCCTCGAAATTCCAGTTCAATCAGCGCTTCAGGCGTAGTCCGCCGTGACGTTTGTGCAGGTAGCGGCACTGCGGCGTCCTCGCGTGCCTCTCGTAATGCGTCGCTGACTTCCTGAGTTGGGCCACGATTTGATCGTGACTGGTTTCGTGGGGCGCTGACCTGATGGTTTGCAACTCGTGAGCGCTGAACTTGCGTACTAGCTGCCGGACTCGGCGAGATCATGCAACCAACTGGCGCGTGGTCGCCCTCTTAGGAGGTGAGGAGGTGGACATGGGCGTCGAGTCGGACGACGAGTTCCGGGACTTCATGGAGGGCAGGTGGTCTGCCATGGTCCGCTTGGCTTACACGCTGACCGGCGACCAGGGGCACGCCGAGGACATCGCGCAGGCGGCGTTCGCCAGTGCCTACGCGGCCTGGGGGCGGGTCAGGCGGGCCGGCGACCCGGACGCGTACGTGCGGGTCATCGTGATCCACGAGAACAGCAAGCGGTTCCGCAAGCAGCGCGTCCGTGAGGACCTGCGCGCCGCCGTCCCGGAATGCGGAACCGGCGCTGACGACAGCCTGGCCGACCGGGCGGCGCTGCGCGACGCGCTGGGCAGGCTCGGCCCGCGCCAGCGCGCGGTGATCGTGCTCCGCTTCTGGCTGGACATGTCCGAGGCCGCCACCGCTGAGGCGCTCAACTGCTCGGTCGGCACGGTCAAGAGCCAGACCTCCCGGGCGCTGGCCACCCTGCGCAAGCACGCGGACATCACGGAGGGCGAACTACGATGACCGGACTGCACGAGGCTCTCGACGACATCGCCGCCGAGATCACGCCCATCTACCCGCCGGTGGAGCTGGCGATGCGCTTGGGTGGCAAGAAAAGGCACAGGCGCCGCATCGCGGCCATCACCGGGACGGCTGGCGTCATGGCCCTGTGCGCCGCCGCGGTGGTCGGCATCTCGGCACTGACCGGCCCGGCGTCCACGCCAGCGCTCACTCCCGGGACGGCCAGGGGCGCCGGCATCCCGCTGGCGCGGCCGGTCCTGCTTGAGTCGCCGCAGGGCAGCGCGAAGGAGTACGGGGACGCTCACCTGGTGAACACCGCCACGCTACGGCTGTTCCAGCGGCTCAGCTGCACCCCGGTGCCGAGCGGCCTGAGCGGCGTCGTCACCAATGACGCCTGGAAGGCGACCGTGGGCTACACCGCCGCCCAGTGGAACGCGGCCAGAAGCGAAGTCGTCTCCTGCGACGCATCCGGCGGCAAGTATGTCCTCGGCAAGGCCGTGGTCCTCGACTCACAAGTGACGTCCGCGACGGCCCAGCACTTGCAGAACACCGGCCAGTGGGTCGTGGACGTGACACTCAACAGCGCGGCCACCACGGCCTTCGCGCAACTGACCACCAGCCAGGCCACGCGCTACTACCCGGCTAGCCAGAGCAACTGGAACGACGCCGTGCTGGCCACCACCGCCGTCGTCATCAACGGCGACGTACAGTCCGCTCCGGTCACCGAGGCGCCCATCACGACCGGCAAGCTCATGATCGCCGGGCCCGTCAGCAGCGGCCTCACCGAGGCCGAGGCCGAAGCCCTCGCCGCGCAACTCAGCTAGGCACGCACCAGGATGACCCAACTCAGGTCCTAAGCGCGATTAGCTGTGTCATTTGTGCAGGTCATGTCTCGAGGGCTGGAGAACGGACCTCTCGTAATGCGTCGCTGACTTACAGTGATGACCTGACCATCAACGGCCAGGTCATCACCGGTACCTGGACCGAGGAAACCAACCCTGCCGGTTACTACGTCCCGCGCAATTGCGTACAGGGTCTCCGGCGTGTGGGCTGGCTGCGCTTAACGTGTGGGTGGACCAGGAACTTGGCCGTATTCGCACAGGTCAAAGCCAAACGTGATGCGATGAAGGAGCGGGCCTCCGCTCCTGGCGGATGCTGGAAGTTGCGAAGCATCCGTCTCCACCAGGCAAGGGAGGCCCACGATGACGGAAGCATACGACGGCTGGCCCCGTTGCCGCCTGCAGCTTGCAGGGGATGGCCTGCGTCCGGTCCGGGAAGGCTCCGGCCTGGCCCTTGGTTTCCTGACCGGAGGGGGTGCAGAGGCTCAGACGCTCAAGGGGTGGGTCCCGAAGATGCTTTCTGCGGAGCGGTTTGAAAGGATCTTCAGGTGCCTCTTGGCGGTGGAGGGGCAACCCCGGACACTGAGCGGGCCATCCCCGGATCCCGGCCGACTCTTAGCTGCGCCGGAGCGGGCCGTTACGACCTGCTGTTTCCCATCTGGAGCCTGCCGAAACTAGCACTCCGCTCTGAGCCGGCCGATCTCCCGGACCCGCTCGCGGAGCTGCTCATATTCGGGCTGCTCGCGGAAACGGGGCAACACCAAGCGGATCGCGTCCGCGCGATCATCGGCGATACCCGCCATGATCAGGGTGTCGACTATTTCAAGTCCGCCCGGTCCCAGGTGGGCGGGCACATGCGTTGCTTCCCCCCGTTCCCATGCCTGTAGGTCTGCTAGCCGCTGGCCGTATTCCATGATCCTGTTACACGGACCATCGCTCTCGCTGGTGACGGGGTTCTTGCTGAAGGTGAGCTGGACCAGCCGGATCTCGCGTAGCCTCGCGATCAGCTCGAGCAGGAACCCTTCGATCGCCGCCTGATGATCACGCTCGAACGCGCTGATGATCTGCTCGTAATCCTCGGGCCGGTCAGCTCGGAGGAAGACACGCACCCATAGCTCCCCCGGCTCGATTTCCGGGTCGTCGCCATAGTGCAGCAGCACGACCCGTTGCACTGCGTCGCCGGGGAAGCGCTTGTGCACCTCGTGCTCGATCTCGCGCTCGAAGCCGTCGAACACGGCGCGGTCCGTGTCCGCCTCCGGCAGTGGCCTGTGAACCGCCCTAAGCCTGCCAGTCTCCCG
>JBAPYC010001214.1:0-23662 GCA_049284535.1 Streptosporangiaceae bacterium | reverse complement strand
GCCCACGGCATCACCCGGCTTGAGCTGGTCACGCACTGCGCCACGCTCGACGAAGCCTTCTTCGACCTGACCCGCGACGAAACTGACTACCACGCCGCCCAGCTGGCCGGCTCAAGCAAGGAGATCTGACATGAGCGCGATCACCGGCACCACCGGGAAGCCCACCGGTAACGCGGCCCGGGTCCGCGTGCGGCTGCTAGCCGCCTTCCTGCCCGTCACCGCCGTGCTGTACATCGGCGCCGAGGCGCTGGACCCCAGGGGCACCGACCAGGTGGTCACCAATACGGCTACCGCGCTCCGGCTGCTGCCCATCGCGTCGGCCCATTCCTCTCAGCTGTACCTGTCGGGTTCGCTGTCGGTGCTGGCGCTCGGCGGACTGGCGGTGTCGTATGCGGCGATCGCCAAGCTGGTCACCGGACGCGGCTGGGTCATCGCCACCATCGCCGCGCTGCTGGGCGGCCTGGGCGCTTTCGCCGGGGCCATGCTCAACGTCCTGGGCGGGATCAGCCTCGCGGTCGCGGCCTCAGCGCACACGACCCAGGCAGCGGCCGCCCAGGTCCTGGTGACCAGCTTCGGTTCCTGGCCGGCTCAGGCCGCCGCCTACATCTACTTCGCCAGCGAATACGTCGCGCCGGTCGTCATGGGGTTCGCGCTGTGGCGCAGCCGCCGGGTGCCGCGCTGGCTGGCCGTCTTGTTCACTGTCGGCCTGGAGGTCGCCGAGTCAATGGGCGCTATCGGCCCCCAGGTCGTGCTGTTCATGCTGCCGTTCGCCGTCGCGATGATCATTCTTGCCGTCAAGATCTGGCAGTCCGCCGCCCGTCCAGCCGCGATGACCAATCCGGAACAAGCTCACCACGCCGACCAGCTGGCCGGCACGAGCAAAGGAATCTGACATGACCGCCACGACTCACACCATCACGACCCGCAGGATCGCCCGGGCGGAATGGACCAAGCTGCGCACCCTGCCCTCCACCTGGCGCACCGCCGTCATCACCGTGGCCATGGCCATCGGCTTCGGGATCGCCCTGGCTTACTCCCAAATGAGCCAGTGGCACGCTATGACGGCCCAGCAGCGCCTGCTGCTCGACCCGATCAGCGCCTCGATGGCCGGGTTATGACCGCGCCGGGGCAGCTTACAGCGCCCTGGGCAGGTTCCGGCCTGGCGTGCACACACTCCTTCGGCGGTTCGGGGGAGGACATTCGTACTTCCGTGTGATCCGGCCCACATGTATCGTCAGGTGATAAAACCTGGCTACTCCAGACCCCGGTAGTGGCAGGACCTAGTTCCTGGTGGTGTGTTAAGTGAGCAGTCAGGGCATCTCTGATGCTGCGACCGGTAGCGGACCGGCCGCTATCCCCGTCCCGCAACCCCACGATCGCCGTGACCCGTGGCTGCGCATCACGCCGGGGAATGCCGTAACTTCCCCGCCTGCCGGTCAGCCCGGCCACGGCAGCGACGCCATCCTGCGGAAGCAGCCAGTCCGCATCGTGGGCGGCCGGGCCGAGGGCGGCTACAACGAGGTGTTCGAGGTGATCTGCCCCAGCTGCGGCGACCACCTGAACCTGAACTACTCCGAGATCTCACCGCGGCTTCAGTGGCTTCGCGGTCCGCACCAGCTTGAGGCGGGTCTGGCTGTGTTCCACAAGCACCAGGGGATTCCCTGGCCGGCCAGGCCATGGCTGAGGCTAATGGATCCTGGTTAGGCAGGGTTTTCTGCCCGGCCCGGAGATACCGGCGGTGGGAGCACGGGCACACCGCCTGAATGGCTGAATCCCGCTGGCTGCTTTATGTTGATGCCCCGGCTGTCGGGGTTTGCGATGCGGGCAGCCCGGCGAGCCGCCTTTAAACGCAGAGGAAATTGTCACGGAACAAGGTCGTGGCCGTTGTCCCGGAGGCTAGTCACTCAGTCAGTGCGTTGACGGGCACCGGCACGGGACTCGCTCACCCCCGGCGCCGCTGTCGGGATGGCGAACCGCCACGACAGGACCGCCCGCTTCCTGATGGTGGCAGCCTGCCCCGGGAGATGCGATCCGGCTCGCCGTTCTCCTGCACGACCATCCGAGCTGTCGGTGTTCTGGGACAAGAGGCAGTGCCATATATAGCGGAGCGCAGAGGACGATCCCGGTTCGGTCCTATACGCCGAAGGCGCGGACGTGGATGCGGTGATCCGTTAAATTACCGCCCATACCTCAACCCGTGGCTGGAGACACTCGGCCGTTGGCGGCAAATCCCACCAGACGGGCGCAGGGCTGCACCACTAGCTCGTGCGCCGGACCGTGAGCACCTGATCCAGGCATAGCAACTCCAGTACCCGTCCTACTGCGGGCTGCGGCTGGAGCAGTTCCAGCTCCCCGCCCGCTTCCTCAATGGCACGGCCGGCCGGGGCCAGCGCGTGGAGCGCCGCCGAGTCAGCAACCCGCAGCCGGGACAGGTCAACCGTCAGATGCCGCGCGCCGCCGTCGATCTGCGCGGACAGCGCCTCGCGGAGCGCCCCCACGGTGGTCAGGTCCGCCTCACCCGCAAGCGTCACCACCGGGCCGGCCTCCCCCGTCGCTACGGACACATCGAGCAGGCACATGGGTTCACCTCCTACTGCACTGCGCCCGGCCGGCACAGCCAGCAGCGCAACGTAATACGGCAGCCCCGTCAGAGATGAACTAGGACACCGCACACTTAGTGTGACCCAGGCCACCTGCCGCTTACCTTGGGTGTGCCTGTAAGTACACTGAACGGCCTGGATGAGTGCGCGGGACTGCACACGCCCGCGGTCCCTTCACTACCGGTGTTTCCTGATGGCCGGCGGGACCGGGCGGAGGTGGGCCGACTGCCGGAACTGACCGACCCTGGTGCTCTGCCCGCCGGCCGACGGCGGCAGCCACACCACCGGCGGCGCGCCCAGACCGTCACCGGAAGCCTCGTCGTCGGTACAGATCACCAGCGTCCTCTTTGGAGTGAGGGGCGCCGACCGGGCGGCGGTGCGAGGTCCCGGTCGCTGCGGGTGCGGTCGGTGCGCCCGGACGGGCCGCCGCGCAGTCGGGAGGGTTGGCATGTATGGCGGTCGCTGTCCTACGGTGTCGCGACATGAGCGTCCGCCCGGCTTCGCATCATGTCGAGGGCGACGCCGACGTACTGCTCGGCGACTTGTTCCGGGCTGAGCGGGCCGTCGGGCCGCCACCACGACGGCAGCGCCGTGCACATGGTGACCACGGCGCGGGCGGCCACGTGGGAGTGGTCGGCGAGGAACCGACCATGGCGCACGGCGTCCTGCACCTCATGGTCGACCATGCGCTGCTGCACGATGCGCAATTCGGCGATCTTCTGACGGTTAGCGGGTTCGAAGCTGCGCATCTCGCTGCCGCCAACGAACCCCAGCTCACGGCGGTGCGTGTGGTAGAGGACGAGGTTCTCGACGAGCAGGCAGAAGCGCTCCACGGGATCGCGTCCCTCGGCCTGGGCCGCCCGCGCCCGGGCGAGTAGATCGATCATCGTGAAGTCCATGAGAGAGACGAGCATCTGCTGCTTGCTGGTGTAGTAGTGGTAGATCCCCGACACCGACAGGCCGCAGCGCTTGGCGATGCCGCGCACGGTGGCGCCGTGGTAGCCGATCGCGACGAACTCCTCAAGCGCCGCGCTCAGCACCGGGTCGAACTCGAGCGGCCCGTACTCACGCCAGTGCGTGGCGGGTGGCGGCAGGGGCGGTGCCGCCTGGGGTATGTCCTGGTCCGGCGCGGCAGCGGGGGTGACGACGGTGTCCAGGATCTCGGCCGGGGTCAGGCCGAGGACGTCGGCGATCCGGCTCAGCCGGTGCACCGTCAGCCCGGTCCGCCCGTTCTCGATCTGGCTCAAGGTGGCCGGGCTGACGTTAAGTGCCCGGGCGAGGCCGCGCAGGGTCAGCCCTTTGGACACCCGCGCGGTCCGCACTTGTGCACCCAGGATGGCGCCGTCCGTGTGCTGGCCGTTCGTCGTGGCCATGGACACCTCCCTGACCCGGTATCTGACCAGGTCGATGCAGCAATTCTAAACGCAGTTCACACTTGACCGTCAATTTGGCCCCTTGACATGCCAATTTAAGAGCCGCATTATCTTCTAAACACTAACCGTTCGAGCGCTCGGCCGTTCGCGCTCGTGTTTACATGCAAGGAGACAATGATGTCCGAAGTCCGCGCGATGGCAGAGATCCTGGGTGCCGACGCTCCTACCAACTGGGGCAAGTGGGGCCCCGACGACGAGCTCGGCGCCCTCAACTACCTCGACGCGGCCGAGGTGATGCGCGGGGTGCAGCACATCAAGTCCGGTGAGACGTTCACTCTGCAGATCCAGATGGGCCGCGCCGAGAGCCCCGGTGACCCGCTATGGCCCGGCCGTGAGGGCATCCAGCGCCAGAACGAGCTCGACGAGTCCACCTGGGACGGCGAGGGCGCTCCCGCGTTCCCCGGCGGGCTGCATTACGCCGACGACACCGCGCGGATCTTCCTGCAGGGTTCCACGCAATACGATGCGCTCGGCCACGTCTGGTACGACGGCAAGCTCTGGAACGGCTACGACGCCCGCTCCACCGTCGGCGCCATGCAGAAGGCCTCCGTGCTCCCCATAGCCGAAAAGGGCATCGTCGGGCGCGGCGTGCTCATCGACATGGCGCGGCACCGCGGCAAGCAGTGGCTCGACAAGGGCGAGACGTTCGACCATAACGACCTCGAGGCCGCCGCCAAGAGCCAGGGCGTCGAGATCCTGCCCCACGATATCCTGCTCGTCCGGACGGGATGGATGAAGTACTGGTACGAGCTCAACGACCCGGACTCCTTCTACGAAGGCTTCGTCGAGCCCGGCCTGACCTACTCACGTGAGCTGGTGGAGTGGTTCCAGACCCGTGAGTTGCCGAACCTGGTCACCGACACCATCGCCAACGAGGTCACTGTCGACCCCAAGTCCGGCGCCGCGCTGCCGCTGCATTGCGCGCTGATGCGAAACCTCGGCGTCACCTTGACCGAGATCGCCTGGCTCGACGACCTGGCCGATGCCTGCGCCGCGGACAACCGGTGGACCTTCCTGTACGTGGCCGCCCCGCTGAAGGTCGTCAGCGGCACCGGCGCCCCGGTCAACCCGGTGGTGATCCGATGACCGCCGCAGCGGACTCCACGATCTACGGCTCGAAGCCGTGGCTGGCCCGCTACGCCGCTGGGCAGCCCGCCAGCATCACCGTCGAGTTCGACAGCGCTCTGGACATGTTCAAGGCAGCGGTGGCACGCGACCCGGACGGTGACATAATCCGCTACTTCGACGGCCGGATCAGCCTCCGCGAGTTGGACAAGCTGACCGACGCGTTCGCCGCCGCCATCGTCGACGCCGGGTTCACCCCCGGCGAGCGGGTCGCGGTGTACCTGCAGAACGTGCCCCAGTTCCTGATCGCCCAGATCGGGACGTGGAAGGCCGGGGGCATCGCGGTGTCGATCAACCCGATGAACAAGGAGCGCGAGCTTACCGAGCTGCTCACCGACTCCGGGGCCACGGTCCTGGTGGCGTTGGAGAGCCTCTACCGCGACGTCGCGTCGAAGGTGGTGCCGGGCACCGACGTGCGGACGGTCATCACTACGTCGGAGCTGGAGTACCAGACCCGTAACGACCCGCGGGTTTTCGCGGGTGTCGAGCGGATCGCCTGTGCGGGCACCGAAGACATGGCCGAACTGCTCGAGCGGTTCGCCGGCCAGGCACCGCCCGCCGTCACCCTCGGCCCGGACGACATCGCGTTCCTGACCTACACCTCGGGCACCACCGGCCCGCCCAAGGGCGCCATGACCACCCACCGCAACGTGGTCTTCAACGCCCAGACCTATCGCGACTGGGTCGGCCTGACCAGCGACGACGTCGTCCTCGGCGTCGCCCCGCTGTTCCACATCACCGGCCTCATCGCCCACATCGCGATTTCGCTGCTCATCGGGGCGCCGCTGATCCTGATGTACCGGCTCGACCCGACCGTCACCATCGAGACGATCCGAGACGAGAAGGCCACCTTCACCGTCGGCTCGATCACCGTGTTCATCGCCCTGATGAACGCCCCGGGCGCCGAGAAGGAGTCCCTCGCGACACTCACCAAGATCCTCTCCGGTGGAGCACCCATCCCGCCGTCCACGGTGGTCGCGTTCAAGAAAACGTTCGGGACCTACATCCACAACATCTACGGCCTCACCGAGACCACGTCGCCATCGCACGGCACCCCGTTCGGCACCGAGGGGCCGGTCGACGAGGCCTCGGGAGCGCTGTCGGTCGGCGTCCCCACCTACGACACGATTGTCCAGATCGTCGACGATGAGGGCAACGACCTGCCCGTCGGCGAGATCGGCGAACTGGTCACCACCGGTCCGCAGGTCGTCGCCGGCTACTGGAACAAGCCCGAGGAGACCGCCAAGGCGCTGCCCGGCGGCTCGCTGCACACCGGCGACGTCGGCTACATGGACGCCGAGGGCTGGTTCTACATCGTCGACCGCAAGAAGGACCAGATCAACGCGGGCGGCTACAAGGTCTGGCCGCGCGAGGTCGAGGACGTGCTCTACGAACACGACGCCGTCCGCGAGGCGGCCGTGGTCGGGGTGCCCGATGAGTACCGCGGCGAGACCGTGAAGGCGTTCGTCAGCCTGCGAGCGGGCAAGACGGTGAGCGAGGAGGAGCTGATCGCGTTCACCAAGGAGCGGATGGCCGCCTACAAGTACCCGCGCCAGATCGAGTTCCTCGACGAGGTGCCCAAGACGGTGACCGGCAAGGTGCTGCGCCGCGAGTTGCGCGGCGAGCAGGCCTGACCAACCCGCAGCGGGCCCGAAACCAGCTTCGTCGGCAACATATGCGGCACCTACAACGAGCTCGAGGAGCTGACGGCACTGGCCCGCCGGGGCGCCGTCACGCTCGAGACCACGACGTTCCCGCTCGACGGCATCAGCGAGGCGCTGCACGCGCTCAACGACGGCCGGATGATCGGGCGCGGCATCCTTATCCCTCACGAGAACTGAGGAACGAGCCGTGTTCACCGTGACGTTTGTGCTCTATGAGAAGGACGGCCTCGACCGAACCGAGGCACTGCGCTATTGGCGCGAGACCCACGGACCCATCGTCGCGAAGGTGCCGGGGGTCACGCGCTACCTGCAGCAACACGCGGTGGCGGCCCCGGATGGGCAGCCGCCGTTCCTCGGCGTGGCGAGCCTCAGCTTCGCCGACCAGGACTCCTACGCCACGGCCACGGCCTCGCCCGAGTTCGCCGCCGCGGTTGCGGACGTGGCGAACTTCGCGGACGCGGCGCGCATGCCTACCGCCTTCGTCGACGACGTCGTCATCGTCGGCTGACCCCAGTCAGCCGCAGCTGGGCATGTAGTCGCCGGCACCGCGGGGTGCTGGTGCAGCGAAGGAGGAGATCATGACCGCAGAACCGAGCCGGCCGGTGCTGGACGGCCATGATGACGGTCGGGGGGCCGTTCCGCACGACGATGGCGCGGCCCTATACACGGTAGAGAACGGTGAGGCGGTCGGGCTCTCGTCGATGGGGGGCCTGATGCGCGGGCTGGCTCTGACCCTGGCGCAGGCCCGCGCGGCGCGCAGGGAGGTGACGCGTCTGGCGCGGGACTGCGCCCGGATCGCGCGCGCCGCGATATTCGAGGGGATCCACTTCCGGGCGCAGCAGGGGTTGACCGTCGGCAAGGGTTTCGACCGTCTGGGCGACATGGTGCCGCCGCTCATCGAGCGCGGCCACGCCGCCCTCAGCGGCACGACGTGACCCAGTGCGCGAGCACGCGCTTGCCCTATCTGTGGCTACCGATCTCTGGAGGACGCCGTGTCCGGCACCCGCACTGACTACTCGCTCGCCGCTCCATCGGCCCGTGCCCTGGAGCTGCAGGACCGCATGCTCGTCTTCATGCAGGAGCACGTGCTGCCGGCCGAGGCCGAGTACCTGGCTTCCCGACGTCAGGCCGGGCCGGACGACCACGTCGTTCCGCCGGTCATCGAGGAGCTCAAGAAGCAGGCACAGGCCCGCGGCCTGTGGAACCTGTTCCTGCCGGCCGAGTCCGGGCTGACCCAGCTCGAGTACGCGCCGATCGCGGAGCTGTCGGGCTGGAGCAACGACCTGGCTCCGGAGGCGCTCAACTGCCAGGCACCCGATACCGGCAACATGGAGCTGTTGCACCTGCTGGGCACCGATCAGCAGAAGCATGCCTGGCTCGAGCCGCTGCTGGCCGGGCGCATCCGCTCGGCCTTCGCCATGACCGAGCCGGACGTGGCAAGCAGCGACGCGACCAACATCGCCACCCGGATCGAGCGGGACGGTGATGAGTACGTCATCACCGGGCGCAAGTGGTGGACCAGCGGTGCGATGGACCCGCGCTGCGCCGTGCTGATCGTCATGGGCAAAACCGATCCGGCCGCCGCGGCGCACCGGCAGCAGACGATGGTGCTCGTCCCGCGGGATACCCCGGGCGTCACCGTCGTCCGGGACTATCCGGTTCTCGGCCATCACGACCAGCACGGACACGCCGAGGTCCGCTTCGATGCCGCCCGGATTCCGGTCACCAACGTGGTGGGCGAAGAGGGAGGCGGCTTCGCCGCTGCTCAGGCCCGGCTCGGACCGGGCCGCATCCACCATTGCATGCGCGCGCTCGGCGCCGCCGAACGTGCGCTGGCACTGATGGTCGAGCGGGCGAAGAACCGCGTGGCGTTCGGCAGTCCGCTCGCCGACCAGGGCGTCGTCCGGCAGCAGATCGCCGAGTCGCGGCTCGAGATCGAGCAGGCGCGGCTGCTGTGCCACCACGCCTGCCACGTGATTGACACCGAGGGCAACAAGGCGGCGCGTGACCTGGTGGCGATGGCGAAGGTCGCCGTCCCCCGGGCCGCCACCGCGGTCATCGACCGGGCCATCCAGGTGCACGGCGGCGCAGGCGTCACCGACGTCACCCCGCTGGCCGCCATGTACAGCTGGCACCGCGCCATGCGGCTGTTCGACGGCCCCGACGAGGTGCATCTGCGCTCGATCGCCAAAGCCGAGCTCGGCCGCGTGCCCGTCCTTCCGGCCCGACAGGACGTCGGGGCGTGACCACACTGGCGGGGCGGACCCTGCTCATGTCCGGCGGCAGTCGCGGCATCGGCCTCGCGATCGCGACCCGAGCTGCGCAGGACGGCGCCAACATCGTCCTGCTGGCCAAGACCGACCGGCCGCACTCCCGCCTCGAAGGGACCGTCCACACCGCCGCCGCGCAGATCGAGGCGGCCGGCGGCCGGGCCGCCGCTATCGTCGGCGACGTCCGCAACGACGACGATGTCGCGCGGGCGGTGACCGCGGCGGTCGACCGGTTCGGCGGACTCGACATCGTCGTCGACAACGCCAGCGCCCTCGACCTGCGGTCGACCCGCGAGATCGACATGAAGCGCTACGACCTGATGCAGGACATCAACGCCCGCGGGACATTCCTGATGTCCAAGGCGGCGATCCCGCACCTCGAGCGCAGCACGCACGGGCATGTGCTGACCCTGTCACCGCCGCTGGACCTGCGGCCGAAATGGGCGGGCGCCTACCTCGCGTACACGATGGCCAAGTACGGCATGAGCCTGGTCACCCTCGGCCTGGCCGAGGAGCTGCGCGACGCCGGCATCGCGGCGAACTCCCTGTGGCCCCGCACCACCATTGCCACCGCCGCGGTGGCGAACCTGCTCGGCGGTGACGAGGCCCTCGCTGGCTCCCGAACACCGACGATCATGGCCGACGCCGCGCATGCGGTGCTCGTGCGCGACCCCGCACCTGCACCGGCCACTTCTTCCTCGACGAGGAAGTTCTCGCCCAGGAGGGCATGACCGACCTCGGCCGCTACCGCGCCGTGCCGGGGAGCGGTCCGCTGGAGACCGACCTGTTCCTCGACCCGCTGGAGAGCTCGTCGTGAGCCTGATCCGCTACGAGCTCGACGGCGGCGCGGCCCGCATCACCCTGACCGCGCCGGACCGCGGCAACCCGCTCGATCCGGACATGGCCGCCGAGCTGTTCCGCGCGGTTCGCCGGGCCCGCGCCGACGACGCCCGCGTCGTCGTGCTGCGAAGCGAAGGCCGCGCCTTCAGCTTCGGCGGCGACATCGGCGCCTTCGCGACTGCGGACGACCGCGAGCAGATGGTCGACGACCTCGCCGAGACGCTGCACCGGACCATCAGCGACCTGCACCGCATGGACGCCGTCGTCGTGTCGGCGGTGCAAGGTATGGCCGCCGGCGCCGGCGTGCCGCTGGCCGCAGCCGCCGACGTGGTCCTGGCGGGCGCCTCGGCGCGCTTCACGCTCGCCTACACCAAGATCGGGTTGTCACCGGACGGCGGCAGCTCGCTGCTCACCGCGTCGCTCGGGCTGCACCGCGCGCTGCACCTGGCTTTGCTCAACCCCGTCCTGACCGCTCAGCAGGCGCAGGCCGCGGGTCTGGTCGCCGTGGTCCATCCCGACGACGAGCTCGACGCCGCGGTCGATCTCGTCGTTACTCAGCTGCTCGCCGGGTCGCGCACCGCGCAGGTCGCCGCCAAGCGGCTGCTCCGCGAGGCCGCCACGCCCTGGGCGGAGGGCGCGCTACGCCGCGAGACGCTGTCCATCCGCTCCTGCGCCGCCAGCCCAGACGGTCGCGAGGGCGTGGACGCATTCGCCGGCAAGCGTCCGCCCGCCTTCCCCAGCGCCGAACGCTGAGACCGCGGTGCGGAACACGAACAGGACGACGTTGAGACCACTCCGCACGTCCAACGCCGGGACGCCCACGCAGCACGCAGCACGCAGCACGCAGGCAGATTCCCCCGAACGGCGCCTGGGCGTCGGCATCGCGACGCACCGGGTCGCCACCTGGGGGCAGGCCCTCCGCTGTTGCTGCTCAACGACATCGGCGGGAACATCGAGATGTGGGAAGCGCTGGCCCTCCGGCTCCCCGGTCGGCAGCTAATCATGATCGACATGCCGGGACCGGCGGCTCCCAGCCCCGGTCGCTTTCGGTGGGCGGGGGCGCTATGCGTGGTGTGGTACTTCGACGGTGCCGTTGCTGCCGTCGACCCTGACCCGGTCGCCGCTGTGCAGGAGCATGGTGGCGTTGCCACATCCGACAACGGCGGGGATGCCGAGTTCGCGGGCTACGATCGCGGCGTGGGAGAGTGGCGCGCCGACGTCGGTCACGACTGCGGCGGCGCGGGGGAAGACCGGCGTCCAGCCGATGTTGGTGACCGTGGTGACGAGGATCTCGCCCTCACCGAGCTGGGCGGCGTCCTCGGGCGTGCGGAGTACCCGCGCAATTCCTTCGACCACGCCGGCGGCGCCGGGAAACCCGGTGATCGTGCCGTCCGGCTTGACCGGCTTGGCGCGCTCGTCGTAGTAGTCGCTGCGCCGGTTCGGATCGGCCGCCCAGCGGACAGGGTCGAAGCGGCCGCGGATCAGCGCGGGATAGGGCGGCAAGGCCCGGTAAGTCTCGTAGATGGCCCGGCGGGCGGGCACCTGCGCGAGGGGTGCCGGGTCGCCGCGGAGCAGGTCGAAGGTTTCCGCCAGCTCCAGGAAGAACAGGGCATCGCCGTGACCGGTGAGCTCCCCGACCCGCTGTACCCAGGTACGCGCCACCCACGCCGACCTTGCGACCTCGGATCTGGCCGCCTCGCGGTCCCGGGCGAGCGACGCCCACCGCGCGATGAGCTTGCGCGCGGCGGCCGCCTTCTTGGGGTCGCGGCGTGCCAGCCGCTCCCAGGCCGCGGCGCGGGCCGTTTCCTGGTTTGCCAGCAGCGTGTCGGCGTCGTGGGGGGTGTCGCCGGCGGCGGCGAGCTGGTCGTCGATCCAGGCCGGATCCTCAGCAGGGCGCGGGATCGACAGCTCCACCTCGTGGGAACCGCGGTGTCCGTACTGGCGGGCGAAGGTGTCCCGGTCGATCTCGCCCCGGGCAAGCCGGGCGAGGCCGGTAACCGGGCCGAGGCTGGCCAGGGTGAGCCCCCCGGCCTGCTGGCCGGAGAGCAGCAGGGCCGAGTCGGCCTCGCCGATCAGCTTCGCCAGCTTGCCGGGAACAGACAGCAGCGTGGTGCCGTGCGCCACCGCGCCGGAGAGTGTGTCGCAGGCCTGCTCGACCAGCGGCCGGACCTGCTGCTGCCACAGGCTGGCCAGCGCCGTGGTGTCGGTGGTCTGCCCGATCTCGGCGCGCAGCCGTTCGCAGCGGCCCGGCGAATCGGCGAGGAACTGCGGCATCCGCTTCTGGCTCGCGCGAACCCTGCGCAGCAACGTGACCGCCGCGGGCACCATCAGCCGGACGGCCTTCCACCGGGGAAGCCGCGGACGCGGGATCTCCTCGATCGGCGGGAGCTTGCCCAAGACCGGGCCGAAGAGCGTGGCGAACCGGCGCGGTGAGATGCCGGCCAGGGCTTCGAGCGAGATCGACATGCTCACGTTCGCGTAAAAGCGTCCGCCGATCCGGCCGTAGCCACGGTAACCGGGCAGGCTCGGCGGGAAGGTCATCCGTGACATGAGCAGTTCAACGAACGACCAGGTGGCAGGCGTCATGACATCCGGGAAGGCCTCGCCGAGGTTGCCGTTGCTCCACAGGTAGTCCCCGTCCAGGCTGTCGTTCCACTGTTCGCCAGGCCCGGCGGCCGGGCGAGAGGCAGCAGGCGTGATCGGCCTGGCCTGGACCACGGACAGCTCGCCGGCGGCGAGCGCCCACTCGATGTCCACCGGCTCGTCATACAGCTTTTCGATCGCCAGGCCGACCCGGGCCAGCTCGCCCACCTGGCCCGGTGAGAGCACCGCCGCTGAACGCAGGCCGGCCGGCGTGCCGGTCGCCCGTGTGGCCGTGCCGTCGGCCACGGTCATCATCTCCTTGCTGCCCGTCTGATAGCTGACGAGCGTCCCCGCCGCCCGGTCGACGACCGCGACGTCGGGGGTGACGTCGCCGGCGACGACGGACTCGCCGAGTCCCCAGTTCGCGCTGATCACGACCTTGCTAGCGCCGTCGAGCGGGTCGATGGTGAACATGACGCCCGCCGCCTCCGCTAGCACGAGCTGCTGCACGACGACGGCGATGCTCACCTCGCCAGGCTCGACGCCACGGCGAGCGCGGTAACCGATGGCGCGCGCCGACCAGAGTGATGCCCAGCACCGCTTGACCGCGTCGAGCACGGCCGCCTCGCCACGGATGTTGAGGTACGTGTCGTGCTGACCGGCAGCGGACATGCCGGGAAGGTCCTCCACTGTCGCCGAGGACCGTACCGCGACCGGCACGTCGTCGCCGAGGCGGGCGTAGGCCGCGGCGATCGCAGCTGCCGTCGGGGCCGGCAGGGGCTGGCCGGCGAACAGCTCACTGATCCGCACACTAGCCGCGTCGAAGGTGGCCGCGTCGGAGACGCTGGCAGCAGAAACAGCCGCCAGCACTGGCTCGCGCAGGCCGCCACGGCTAACGAAATCGAGGTACGCGCTGGTCGTCACGCAGAATCCCGGCGGGACACGGAACCCGGCGCGTGCCAGGCGGCCCAGCGAGGCGCCCTTGCCTCCAGCTACCCCGGGCACGGCGCCCGGGTCGTCCAGAGCCATCACCAGCGGCACCTGAGCACCCACGAGATACCTCCTGCTTCTATGCCTGGCGGGTCGCCCCGGTCACCGCCGGATTCCGAGGTCGAAGAGGCGCACCAGCTCCTCGGCGTAGGCCCCAGGGTCGGTGCCAGGGTCGTCACGTTGCCGCATCGCCATCGCGTGGGTGATCGCGGAACGCACCACCCCGGCCACCACCGACACGTCGAAGTCCCGGAACTCCCCGTCGCGCTGGCCCTGGCGCAGGATGTCCTCAACCGAGGGCTCCGGTGCCCGCAGAGGCATCGTCGCGACCAGCGGCCGCCCGTCGGCCGAGGTCGCGTTCAGCGCGATCTCGATGACGGCCACGTGCAGGCTCCGGTGCTCTACGGCGTAGTCCGCCGTTCCTGTCAGGTAGGCCCGCAGCTTGTCAGAAGCGCTCGCCGCCACGGCCATGCGGGGCTCCATGAACTTCGCGTAGGTGGCCAGAGCGGTGCGGAGCACCTCGCCCATGAGCCCCGCTTTGTCCGAGAAGTGGTAGGAGACGACGCTCTTCGCGACCCCGGCCCGTCTGGCGATCTCGGCCATCGACGCGTCGGCGTAACCCACCTCAGCAATGGCCTCCGCCGCGCACTGCGCGATCTGCGCGCGCCGGGCCAGGTCAGTGAACGTGCGCCCACCGTCAGACGCCTTAGTTCTCATAGCAGTCCAGAAGGTTAGAACGATCGATCTAAACATAGTACGCTCGATCTAAAGCGCAGTGAAAGAGTCCAACCCGACAAGCCATCGAAGAAAGCCACTCCCGCGATGCCGGCGCTCTCGGCGTCCAGGGCACCCAGCCCGGGTCCGAACCCGGTGATGAGGGAGATGACGGCAGCGAGCAGGACTGAAATACCAGGTCGGAGGCGAGAAGCCACGCAGATCGCGTAGCGGGCCGCACCACGCATCACACGCATGCCCGCCGTCCGCGTGGTGCTCGGTGTGCGGGATCCGCAGGCACAGCCGGGAACTCTTCTTCAAGGCCGTGTAGCGAGTCAAGCGAGTCGGCACCCAGTTTGCGGATCCAGGTCTGCTTGAGGCGGCGCGGCTTGCCCGTGACCGGGTTGGTTCGAGCGTAGACGTGGGACCCGAACGACCCGCTGGGGAGCTGCTCGATGTGGCCTCAGGCGGTGGTGGGCATGATCACGACGTTGCCGCTGAGTGCCTACGGGCCTGGCGGTGGACTGAAGATCGCGTGTGTTCCTATCC
Organism: Streptosporangiaceae bacterium; assembly: GCA_049284535.1. Classification (GTDB taxonomy): domain Bacteria; phylum Actinomycetota; class Actinomycetes; order Streptosporangiales; family Streptosporangiaceae; genus Palsa-504. Next base: position 8,894 of record JBAPYC010001214.1, on the reverse strand, counting down.
GCCGCCAGATCACATGAGGCTGACCAGGAGTTCGCTCCTCGCCGTAGCTGAACGTCGCACGTCCGTCGTTGTCCCAGGTCATCTCGACTACACCAGAGTGGGCTGCAACCCCTTTGACCCGTAGCCCTGGACGGAACGGGCGATCAGACGCGGCCAGATCCGGTACGAAGGCTTCGATGATGACCTTACGGAAGATGGCTCGTTGCTGCGCCGAGAGATTCCTCCAGTCTCGTTCGAAGCGCGGCAGAGTCTCGAAGGTCGGCATCATTCATCCGCTGAGCCGATCGAATCCAAGTGCGTGAACATATCCTCCGCCGATTGGTGGACGGTCCCACGTTCAGCCGCGATGTCGTCGTCGGCCTCGCGCTCCCCGGCGAGCCACTCAGGAGTGAAGAACCAGGCTTGGTCGGTGGGGATCGACACGTAACCGCGGATGGTTACCGTCCCGTCTTCATGCACCGCGAACTCAACCTCATCGCCTTCACTGATATGCAAGGCGCGTCGGACTTCTTCCGGCAGCGTGAGCTGGGCCTTGGTTCGCACTCTGGCGCGAGCCGTAAGCCGGGGCTCAGGCTCCATCTTGGCCGCAGGCATCGCCATAGCCGTCCTTCCAAGATTCCGGGATTCCAACTATCTAACTATCGTACCCCGTCGGCCATGCTGTCCTGCGGCTACTCGCCTCTGACTGCACGGCGTCCACTCCCTGCCGTCCGAGTCGGTGGCGCATCACTGTCTTCGTGGCCCCAATCCTGAAGCTTTACGTCCGGATAGTGCGATTGCACCCGCTCATGGGCCAAGGGAGCTTCGCTGCTGCGGTTGGCGTAAGGATCTATTTCCTGCGTCTTCTTTAGCCTCATCCGCAGACCTTCTGGATCTTGCGCAGCACGCAGTCGACCACAACGACCATGTTCGGGATGACGGTCATACTCGCTGCACAATGGATTCCGGGCCCCTCCCCTGAAAGGGAACCCGCAGAATTCACAGAACCATCGAGCGTCAGCCGGAACGAACGGGCCTCTGGGGCGACGACCGATCATGGAGTCAACTATCTCGCCTGCACGCACTTTGTCGCCGACAAAGCCCCTTCCACGATTGGAAGAGGCATCTGAGCTGGGAGCCGCCTATCGGAATCGAACCGATGACCTACGCATTACGAGGGTGTTCACGTGCGTTGCTCGTGGCTTCAAGCCCTGCGCTAGCTTCATGTTCGCAGGTTGCTGCTGGTGGCGATCGTTGGCTGTTGGTGGCAGTTGGGGGACATCTCGGGGACACGCGTCCGTAGGCCTGGGCCAAGTCCTCGGTGGGGTGGCGCCGTCGAACGACCGTCCGATTTTCAGGTGTAGCGGATGCCCAGCTCAGGCTAGATAGGCGAGAGTATGCGGCAGTTCACGGATGTCTCAGGGCGCTGACGGCTGCCGTCGTTGCCGTCATGGTTGCCGTCGGAGATATCAGCGGACCTTCCGCTTTCAAGCCGGGGAGTCGGATCAGTGCTGCCGGCGCCGCCGTGGACGAACAATGAGATCGGCAGGACTTCGGCCGAGTCGAGTCCGGTCCTTTCACATCCGACGGTGTCAGGGGACCCGCGTATCCCTTGGGCACCAAGAACGATCAATTACTGATCCCGTCGACGCCGATTAGTGATTTCCGGACAAGGATTAGTGATTTCCGGACAAGATGGTGGCAAGCTGACTGACGTGGGAGTGTTGTTCGTCCTGTGCGGTATCTTGGCCGGGCTCGCCGTCTACCGTTTCGGTGAGGCCCGCGCCACGTGGCAGCGACTCCGGGCCAACAGGACGACGCTACGTGGCCAGCGGAACACTGCCTGGCGTCGCAGTGGCAGCGCCCTGTTGTATATCGGTGGAGCGGCCTTCCTCCTCGTCCTCCTCCTGAAACTTGGGTAGGCCTGAGTTCGATCGATACACCGACCATGGGACGGACCTGACACAACCAGAAGCCCTCCGGCTCCCGTTTCCGGACAGCCCGGTCATCGGGCTCCCGGCCGGGCAGGATGTACCAGGCCATCGCCACCGGCCACCCCGACCAGGCAGCCAGGGCGATGTTCAACCTCGGCGTCCTGGAGCAACAGGACGGGGATCTCGGCCAGGCCCGGCACTGGTATCAGCAGGCCATCGCCACCGGCCGAGGTTGCTGGCGGAGGTCAAGGTGTCGGGGTGGTCCTCGCCCAGGACGCGGCGACGGCGGGCCAGGGTATCTTCGCCCAGCTCCCGGGCCGCCTGCCCCCCGCGGACCCCCAGCAGGCTGACGGCCAGGTTGTCGGCCGAGGCCAGCGTGTCGGGGTGATCCTCGCCCAGGACGCGGCGGCGGCGGGCCAGGGTATCTTCGCCCAGCTCCCGGGCCGCCTGATGCTCGCCGACCGCACGCAGGCTGATGGCCAGGCCGTGAGCGGAGGCCAGGGTGTCGGGGTGATCCTCGCCCAGGACGCGGCGGCGGCGGGCCAGCGTGTCTTCGCCCAGCTCCCGGGCCGCCTGATGCTCGCCGCTGTGACCAATGCCGGCGGCCAGGTTGCTGGCGGAGATCAGGGTGCTGGTGTACCCGCCGACCGCCCGCAAGCTGATGGCCAGGCCATCGGCGGAGGCCAGGGTGTCGGGGTGGTCCTCGCCCAGGACGCGGCGGCGGCGGGCCAGCGTGTCTTCGTCTAGCTCCCGGGGCGCCTGGTACTCCCCGGCCGCACGCAGGCTGACGGCCAGGTTGCTGGCGGCGGCCAGGGTGTCGGGGTGGTCCTCGCCCAGGACGCGGCGGCGGCCAGGGTGTCTTCGTCTAGCTGCACCTGGGCCCTGCCGTCATCACCAGCCATCCCGCATTGTCGCCCCGGCGGCGCGTGCGTGCCAAGCTCCCGCCATCGAAGAGCATCTGAGTGTGAGCGGCTTGGCTACAGTCGGGTACACCAAGCACACCGCCGCTCTGTTGACCATCAGATCCGTAGGAGTGGGCGAGTCGTCCAGGGCCGTCTGTTGCGGCCCGGGAGCTGGGCCGACATTCCACAGCTATCCACCCGTGACAGGCGTTGTCCAGCGGATTGGCAGCAATGTTGGCAGCAGTCGGCAAGCACTTGGATCGCGCAAGAGCCCAACCGCATTAGCAGCTCGGGTCGCGGCCGTTCGGATCGATTCAGGCTGGACCAACGTCCCTGGCCGGTCCTCCCAGTACGGCGTCGCACGATGCTGAACTGCAACCCAGACTGCAACCCTGCTGTCAGGGTTGTGCACCTTAGATCCGTAGGAGTGTGCAGGCGGTCATCCAGGCAGTTCCGGCCTGACGGTTGCCTGTCTTGACAGGCTACTTACCAAGGTGTTGCTTGAGTCAAGGCCGGTTTCAAAGTTCCAGCTTTGTAGGAGGAGGCGGACGATGGCAATCGAGCTGGTGCCGCTAGGCACGCTGCACATTCAGCTAAAGCCACCGATCGAGGTCGGTGGGGGGCCGCACGGAACGCGACTGATCATCGAAGTGGCGAGCGCGCAGATCAAGGGAGACCGTCTGAACGGTGAGATGGTGGGGTCCTCGGGCGCGGACTGGCTGCTCATCGGTCCTGAGGGCACGGGAACGCTCGATGTCCGGCTAGCGTTCCGCACCGATGACGGCGCGATCATCTTCGGGCAGTACCACGGCCGGGCAGACGCGTCGGAGGGCCTTAAATTCCCGCTGACGATCTACGTCGCCCCTCGTTTCGAGACGTGTGACGAGCGCTACTTGTGGCTCAACCGGATTCAGGCGATCGGCAAGGGGATCGTCCAGGAAGACTTCTCGCTCGACTATGAGTGGTACGAGGTGCGCTAGGGCCGCTGGGCTTCTGTTCCGCAGGAGTGGGCACTTCGTCCAGCATCGTCCATCGCTGACCGTCAGCTGCGCCGGCATTCCAAATTCATCGACGTACGTCAGTCCCAGGCTGGTGGGTTGGCAGCAGGTTTGGCCCATCCATCGTTGCCGTGCGGCCTGGCGGGTGATGCCGAGCCGGTCTCCGATCTCGGTCCAGGAGTAGCCCCGGGCGCGCAGGCCCTTGACCGCCTGGGCGATGGCGTCGTCCAGCTCGTCCGCCAGCCCGGTCATCAGGCTGAGTGCGTCGACGTCGCCGTCTGCGACGCGGCGGCTGTAGGCGCGCAGGATGCGCCGGATGAACTCCCCGTACTCCGTCGTTCTCGACGGCCCGCCGCCGCCGTTTTGGTGACAACCTGGCCTTGTCACCGGATCGTCAGCCGCTGCCGGTCGGCTGGTCTGCCATGAGGGGGGTCATCTGTGTGCTCCTTCCGCCCCGGCCATGAGAGGGGTGATCGGCTGGGGGCCTTCACCCGATAGGTGCCGAGGTTGTGGAGCCGGGAGTGGAGGTCAAGTTGCGGCTGCTTGATGCTTTGGACTGGCAGAGGATCGGCGCGAGCGGGGTGTGCTCGTGTGGAGGGGGCGGGCCAAAGGATCATGCGGTTAGCCGCTGCTTGACCGCAGCGGACGGCGGAATACGATCACTGCCCGGGTGAATCCCCCAGGGTCCTGGCACGACTAGCGAGCGTGCCCGCCGTCCCTCACCACTCCCCGGCCCTGCTGGATCACCGACCCGGTGTCAACCTGGCCTTGTCACCGGATCGCCTGCCGCTGTACGAAGACAGGGACGTGGTTGCCGGGCTACGGTGTCGCGATGAAGCTTCTCCTTACCGATTCCGGTGTCAGGAACGCAAGCATCCTCGAGGCGCTGGTCGATCTCCTGGGCAAACCAATCGCCGAGGCCAGCGCCCTATGCATCCCGACCGCAGGGTACGGGGGGCCTTACGGGGATCCGGTCCTGCCATGGCGTTTCATCAGCGGGCGGTCCTCTGAACCCATGACCGAGTTGGGGTGGAAGTCGGTGGGCGCTCTGGAGCTGACCTCCCTTCCCAGCATCGACAAGGACCGCTGGGTCTCCTGGGTCCGGGAGGCGGACGTTCTGCTGGTGAACGGCGGCGACGCGCTGTATTTGTGCCACTGGATGCGGGAGTCCGGACTGGCCGGCCTCCTCCCGTCGCTGCGTAACACGGTCTACATCGGGCTCAGTGCCGGGAGCATGGTGCTGACCCCCCGCATCGGGGAGCACTTCGTCAGCTGGAAGCCGCCCACCGGTGGCGACAGCATGCTGGGAGTTGTCGATTTCTCCATCTTCCCGCACCTCGACAGCCCGGACAGAACCATGGCCGAGGCGGAACGGTGGGCGGCCGGGATAAAGGGCCCGGCGTACGCCATCGACGATCAAACCGCCATCAAGGTGACCGGCGGCAGCGTTGAGGTCATCTCTGAGGGGCACTGGAAGCTGTTCAACCCGGCAGGATGAACGTCGACATGAGCCGTTTGGATCTGCGAATCGGTGTCAGCCTGCCCGGGCCGCTGCGGCGGGCGGGCCTCCCAAGGCCACAGCCGCCGCGAGCGGAACCGGGCGCGGCGGCGCTAGCGCCGCGCTGGGGTGAGCTGGCGGGCCTGCGAGTCGCTGACCGGGTGTCGGTTCCCGGTCCTGGCCTGCGGCTGCGCCGTGCCGTGCTGGCTAGCGGTGGTGGCGGTGCGCTGTACATCGACACGTTGAAGAACAACCGGGCGCGGACGGTGCCGCTGGTTGTGGACCTGGTGCCGATCGTGGATCGCTGGAGCGCGGGCAAGGCACCCGACTCTTGGCTGTTCGACGCGCCGGAAGGTGGCCCACTGCGGGAGTCGAACTGGAAGCGGTCGGTGGGCTGGCGTGCTGCCACCGTGGCGGCCGGGCTCCCCGGGTTCCGGGTCCATGATCTGCGTCATACGGCGGCGTCGGTGTGGCTGGGTGCTGGCGCTGACCCGAAGGTGGTGCAGCGGGTGCTGGGGCATGCCACCGCGTCCATGACGATGGACCTCTACGGCCACCTGGTAGACGGGAACCTCTGGCAGGCTGCGCAGGTGGTTGGGGGCATCTCGGGGGCATCTGAGCCGCCCGAACTGCCGGACGAGGAGGCGGACGCAGTGGAGCCGGACGGAAGTGCCTGGTGAGAGCGGGTGTTTGGGTGGAGCCGCCTATCGGAATCGAACCGATGACCTACGCATTACGAGTGCGTCGCTCTAACCGACTGAGCTAAGGCGGCGTGCCGTCCGACGGGACGACGCGACGAGTCTACCGGACCGCGGGGTCGCGGCTGGCCGGGCTGGCGGCACGCAGACCGTAATATCCTCCTGGTGAGGCTGACAGAAGGCGAGGCGCGGGCCCGGTTCGCTTCGGTGCCGGTGGTGCGGCTGGGTACTGCGAATGCGCAGGGCCGGCCGCACGTGGTGGTGGTCACCTTCGCGGTGGACGGCGACATGATTTACACGGCCGTCGACCAGAAGCCGAAGACGACTACCGGGCTGAAGCGGCTGCGCAACGTCGGCGAGAACCCGGCGGTCACCATGCTCGCCGATGAGTACAGCGACGATTGGGAAGCACTGTGGTGGGTTCGCGCCGACGGCCGGGCGGAGGTGCTGGCGGATCAGCGGCAGATGGCCGGGCCGTTGAGACTGCTGACCAGCCGCTACCGGCAGTACCGGGAGAAGCCGCCGACGGGCCCGGTGCTGGCGGTGACGGCCGAGCGCTGGACGGGGTGGAGCGGGGCGACCGGCCCCTAGGCGGGTCCCTGGGCCAGTCCCTGGGCCAGTCCCTGCGCCGGGCACTGCGCCGGCACATGGTGTTCGCGATCCTGCTGGTGCTGGCGGCGGCGCTGCGCGGGGTGGTGCTGGCCGCCTATCACCCGGCGCTGATCTTCCCGGACAGCGTGCGCTACCTGCAGTACGCGAGCAACTTCGCGCACGGGCGGTGGAGCGTCGACGCGCTACGGCAGAGCGGCTACTCCATCCTGCTCATCCCGGTCGTCCTGACCCACCAGCTGTGGATCATCCCGCTGGTCCAGCACCTCGCCGGGCTGGCCACGGCCGGGCTGGTGTACGCGGTGCTGATCCGGGCAGGCACGCGGCCCGCTCTGGCCGCGGTGGCGGCGGTCCCAGTGCTGTTCGACCCGCTGCAGCTGGTCCTGGAGCAGTACGTGCTCAGCGACACCTGGACCATGTTCGTGATCGTGGCCGCGCTGGCCATCCTGGTCTGGCACACCGGCCGGTCAGGGGGGCGCCCAGGGGGGCAGCTCAGCTGGCGGGCGGCCGCGGGGTGCGGGCTGCTGCTCGGGATCGCGGTGACGCTTCGGGACGAAGAGCTGATCATGATCGCGCCCGCCGCACTGTACCTGCTGGTCACGGTCAGGCCATGGCGGCAGATGCTGATCCGGCTGGCCGCCCTGGTTGGCTGCTTCGCGGTGCCGGTGGCCGGCTACCTGGGCTGGTTCGACGCCTCGCACGGGCAGCCGAACTTCACCACGTTCAGCGGCGCGTTCCTGTACGGCCGGGTCGCGGACTTCGCCTCCTGCACCGGGCTGCCCCTGCCCGCCTACGAGAAACCGCTGTGCCCCACCCAACCGCGCGCCCAGCGCAACGCCGACTTCTATACCTGGGACCCGCACTCCCCGCAGTGGACCTTCACCCCGCCGGCCGGGATGTCCCGGGACGCGGTGGTGCGCGACTTCAGCCTGCGCATCCTGGCGCGCCAGCCGCTGGCCTACGCCGGGGCGGTCGCCCGCGACTTCGGCTACGGCTTCTCCCCGGTGCGCGGGGCCGGCCCGGAGAAGTACTCGCCCGCCTACCTGACGTTCCAGACCTACGTCCGGCCGGACCGGCAGGCGTACGCCTCGATCGCCGCGCTGGGCTACCCGGCGCCGCAGCTGCAGCCCGGCCTGGCCGCCTTCCTGACAGACTACGGCCGCTACTTCTACGTGCCCGGGCCGGTGTTCGCGGCCGGGCTGGTGCTGGCGGTGGCCGGCCTGGTCACCGGATGGCGCCGCCGGCTGCCCGGCCCCATCCTGCCGAACGGGCTCCTGTTCACCACTAGTGCCATCTGCGTGCTGATCCCGGCGGCCGCGTTCGCCACCTTCGACTGGCGCTACCAGCTGCCGCAGCTCACCTTGATCCCGATCGCCGCGATATACGGTTTTAACGCGATCGGCAGCCTGCGGTCAGGATCTTCACAGGCTGCGCCGAGGAGGGCCGGCCAGCGTTAATCCGTGACGGCGACAGACCAGGGCACTGGCGCGCTCCCCCGGGAAGCCGGCGACGCCCAGCCGGACCCCGCAGCCGACGACCCGCGCCGGCCCCGTGTTTTCCGGCACTGGGCGTTCGGCGTGGTGCTAGCGGCCGGGCTGGGGCTGCGGGTGCTGGCCCAGCTGGCTTACCGGCCGGCCCTGCTGTACATCGACTCGTCTAAGTATGTGCTGGGCTCCGGGGGTTCGGAGCCCGAGGGCTATCAGGTCCTGCTGCGGTCGCTGGACCCGCTCGGCGGCATCGCGCTGGTGGCCGCGGCCCAGCATCTGTTCGGGCTGGCCCTGGCCGTCACCATCTACCTGCTGCTGATCCGCTACCGGGTACCGCGCTGGGCCGCCACGCTGGCCGCCGCCCCGGTCCTGCTCGACGCCTATCAGCTGCAGCTCGAGCAGACGATCATGCCGGACGTGTTCTTCGAGACCCTGATCGGGGCCGGGCTGGCGGTGCTGCTCTGGCCCCAGCGGCAGGGAACAGAGCGGGCGGGTACATCCCGGCGGGGGCAGATCGCGGCGGGGGCGCTGATCCTGGGGGGCGCCACGACGGTCCGGGAGATAGGCGGAGTCCTGCTCGTTCCGCTCATGGTTTTTGCTTTTGTCACCGTGGCGGGGTGGCGGCGGCGGGCGGTCCACACCGCGCTGGCGGCCGGCGCCTTCCTGCTGCCCGTGCTGGCCTACATGGGCGGGTCCCTGGCGATGTCCGGGCACTTCAACCTGGGCCGCGGCGGGCCCGGGCCGGAGTACGGGCGGTTCGCGGCCGCGGCCGACTGCGCGACCCTCGTG
>JBAPYC010001213.1:0-3357 GCA_049284535.1 Streptosporangiaceae bacterium | reverse complement strand
GGCCAGTGCCGGCCGGGCCAGTGCCGGCCGGGCCAGTGCCGGCCGGGCCAGTGCCGGCCGGGCCAGTGCTTGCCGGGCTGTCGTCCCGGACCGCAGGCGCCGGAACTACCTCGGTCATACGTTGCCGCTGGTCTCGCCAGAGCCCGGCTCGCCCTCGCTCGCCGTGGCGGAGCCGAAGTCGAATGACTGGCCGTTGGCTGGCAGGGCCATGTTGCCGTTGGTGGCTCCGCCGTCGGCGGCGGCCAGGGCCAGCTCCTTGGGCGACAGGACCGGCGGCCGGTCCGAGGGCAGCCGCTTGCCGTAGCCGGTGTAGGAGCCGCGCACCGGGCGCTTCTGCACGCTCGCGAAGAGCTCCAGGACCTCCGTGCGGGCGACCGTCTCCTTCTCCAGCAGGCGCATCACCAGGTTGTCGAGCACGTCGCGGTACTCGACCAGGACCTCCCAGGCCTCGTCGTGAGCGGACTCGATCAGGCGGCGGATCTCCTCGTCGATGGAGGAGGCGATTTCCTCGGAGTAGTCGCGGCTGTGCGACATATCCCGGCCGAGGAAGGGCTCGCCGTCACCGTTGCCGAACTTGCGCGCGCCGAGGCGCTCGCTCATGCCGTACTCGGTGATCATGCCGCGGGCTATCTGGGTCGCCTTCTCGATGTCGTTGGCCGCGCCCGTGGTGGGCTCGTGGAAGATGAGCTCTTCGGCGGTCCGGCCGCCGAGCAGCATGGCCAGCTGGTCGAGCATCTCGGCCCGGGTGACCAGGAACTTATCCTCGGTCGGCAGCGCGCTGGTGTAGCCCAGCGCCCGGCCGCGCGGGATGATCGTCACCTTGTGCACCGGGTCGGCGTGCGGCATGGCGTGGCCGACCAGGGCGTGACCGCCCTCGTGGTAGGCGATGACCTTGCGCTCCTTCTCCGACAGCAGCACGCTCTTGCGCTCCGGGCCGGCCATGACCCGGTCGATGGCCTCTTCCAGCGCGGCCATGGTGATCTGCTTGCCGCCACCGCGCGCGGTCAGCAGCGCGCCTTCGTTGATGACGTTGGCCAGGTCGGCGCCGGTGAACCCGGGGGTCCGCCGGGCGATGATGTCCAGATCGGCGTCGGGCGCGATGGGCTTGCCCCGGGCGTGCACCCGCAGGATGCCCTTGCGGCCGGCCAGGTCGGGCTGGGCCACCACGATCTGCCGGTCGAACCGGCCTGGGCGCAGCAGCGCCGGGTCCAGGATGTCCGGCCGGTTGGTGGCGGCGATGACGATGACGCCGCCCTTGGTGTCGAAGCCGTCCAGCTCGACCAGCATCTGGTTCAGGGTCTGCTCGCGCTCGTCGTGCCCGCCGCCGAGGCCCGCGCCGCGGTGACGGCCGACAGCGTCGATCTCGTCCACGAACACGATGGCCGGGGCGTTGGCCTTGGCCTGCTCGAACAGGTCGCGGACGCGGGAGGCGCCGACACCCACGAACATCTCGACGAAGTCCGAACCGGAGATGGAGTAGAACGGCACGCCGGCCTCTCCGGCCACGGCCCGGGCCAGCAGCGTCTTACCGGTACCGGGCGGGCCGTAGAGCAGCACGCCCTTGGGGATCTTGGCCCCGATGGCCTGGAACTTGGCCGGGCTCTGTAGGAACTCCTTGATCTCCTGAAGCTCCTCGATGGCCTCGTCCGCGCCGGCCACGTCCGCGAACGTGGTCTTCGGCGTGTCCTTGGTAATCAGCTTGGCGCGGGACTTGCCGAAGTTCATCACCCGCGAGCCGCCGCCTTGCATCTGCGACAGCATGAAGAAGAACAGCAGGAAGATGACCAGGTAGATCAGGGCGGTCGGGATCAGGTCCAGAAGGGCGTTGCTCTTCGGGATGTTGACGTTGTACCCGTCCGGCAGGTTGCCCTTGGCCACCTGGTCCTGCAGCGCGTTCTGCAGCTGCAGGCCCTGACCGGAGACCCAGGAGGCCTCGAGGTTCTGGCCCTTCTTGGTGGTGACCTGGATCGTCTGGTTCTTATCGGTGATCAGCGCACTCTTGACCTGGCCCTGATCGATGAGCTGGACGATCTGGGACGTGTCGACCTGCTTGTATGAGCTGCCCGAATTCGCATAGTCAAGCACGAACAGCAGCAGCAGCACCGCGACCGCAATGAGCAGCAGCGGGGCCCGGAAAAAGCGCCTTAGCTCCATCGATGAGCGGTCCCGTCGGCCCGGGACCGTTCCCTCCTGACAAGCCTCACACTCCCGTCGACCGCCGGCGGGATGGCCATCTGTTCAACCTGCGACGGTACACCGCGGGGTGCAGCGCCTGGATTGTCAACGCATCCTGCGGCAGGTTGTGTTCCCCTGCCCTGGCGGCCCCTGCTGCGGTGGCCTCAGCTGCCGCCATACACCGCCGGGGCCAGCGTCCCGATGAATGGCAGGTTGCGATAGCGCTGAGCATAGTCAAGGCCGTAGCCGACGACGAACTCATCGCCGATGTCGAAGCCCGTGTAGGCCACGTCCACGTGCATCTGGGCCGAGGCCGGCTTGCGCAGCAGCGCGCAGACGGCCAGCGAGGCGGGCCCGCGTGAATGCAGGTTGCCGGTCAGCCAGGACAGCGTCAGCCCCGAGTCCACGATGTCCTCGACGATCAGCACGTGCTTGCCGGTGATGTCGGTGTCCAGGTCCTTCAGGATCCGGACCACGCCAGAGGACCTGGTGCCCGAGCCGTAGGAGGAGATGGCCATCCAGTCCATCTGCACCGGCAGGTGCAGGGCCCGGGCCAGGTCGGCCATGACCATGACGGCGCCCTTGAGCACGCCGATGAGAAGCAGGTCCCGGCCGGCGTAGTCGGCGTCGATCTGCGCGGCCAGCTCGCGGATCCGCGATTGCAGCTGCTCCTCGCTGATCAGCACTTCCTTCAGCTCAGGCCCCATGTCAGTTGCGTCCAACGGACTTCCGCCCCTCTTGCTGGCATCCTTTGCCGGTGAACCACACTTTGCCGTCGCTGCGACGGGCCCGCACGCCGCCGGGCAGGTCGGCCCAGCGCTGTCCGCGCCACCCGGTGACCAGAGCGTCGGCCTGCTCGATGTGCCCCGCCGTGAGCGCCCCATGCGGGCAGCCTGCCGCGAGCGCCGCGTCACGCAGCACCCGGGTCCGGATGGCGGCCGGGAGGGCGGCCAGCCAGGCCACGTCCAGGCCAGCCGGATCCGAGGCGGCTGGGTCTGAGGAGGCCCGATCTGAGGAGGCGGCGCGCAGCTGTCCGCTTTCGGCGAACGCCAGGCCGTCCAGGCATTCCGCGTCCGCGCGCAGCTGGGCCGCGGTCCGGGCCAGCGCCTCGGTCACGCCCGGGCCGAGGGCCTGCTCAAGCGCGGGCAGCGCCTGGTGCCGGACCCGGGCCCGGGCGAAGCG
>JBAPYC010001212.1:0-4242 GCA_049284535.1 Streptosporangiaceae bacterium | reverse complement strand
CTGCGCCCGGCTGCGCCGGGATCTGGCCCGGCCCGGCTGGCCGGCCGAGCTGCTCATCCAGTGCGGCGGCCTGCGCGCCCCGGACCTGCCGGCCGACGACGCCGAGCTGTGGCTGACCCTGGCGTCCGGCGTCGCCTCCCCGCGCGGCACCGAGGGATGGCCCGGCCCAGCTGACCCGGACGGCGGCGGCAGGCTGGACAAGACCGATAGCGCTATCGCCGCCATCTGCGCCATCGACCACTTCGACTGGCTGGCGGCGATGACTGCGCTGACCGAAGGCGGCCCCGGCACGCCGGTCTCGGCCGACGACCTGGCCGGGTACGTCCGCGACTACGATCCGGACGACGAGGAGCTCGGCGCCATCGAGGACGGCGCCATCGAGGACAGTGCCATCGAGGACAGTGCCGGGGCGGCCGGTGCCGCGGTGGCCGGTGCCAGCCAGGTCGGCGCCAGCGACGGCGATGGACCCGGGCGGCCGGACGGGCGGCTGGTTGACGAGGAGTTCCGCGCCACCGGAGACGACGCCGGTGACGACGAGGACTTCGGCCCGGGCCTTTTCGATGCCTTTGATGACCTCGCCTTCGGCCTAGGCGACGACGAGGACTTCGACGAGAGCACCATGGCCGGGCTGTTCGGGCCGGTCACCACGCTGTGGCGGGCCCTGGGGGCGATCGGCGATGACGACCGGCTGACTCCGCTGGGCTGGTGGGGCCTGCCTGAGGCCATGCGTCTCGTCTGGGACCGCTCCTCCAGCTAGCCGGGCACAGGCGCCCAGCCGCGCACAGGCGGCGCAGCGGCTAGCCGGGCGCGGGATCCGCGTCCGGGGGGGCGCCGGCGGCCAGCTGGCCGTAGGCCGCCGCCAGCACCTCGCCTAGGTCCGTTCCCCGCACCTGGATCTCCGGCGGCGGGAACATCCGCAGCAGCAGGTCCGGGGTGGCCGTGCCGGGCGCGACGGACAGGGCCCGCAGCCGGGCCGGGCTCAGCCCGGGAGACCAGAACGCCTCCAGGCTGCCGGCCAGCGTGGCCGCGGGCACGTCAAGCAGGCCCCGGCCCGCCTCGGCCGGCCCCGCCAAAGCCGAGTCTGCCCGTGCCGAATCCGCCCTTGCCGAGCCTGCCGGGACCGGGCCGCCGTGCACCCGGCCTGCCGAAGTCCGGCCGGCCTGGAGCTTACGCAGCGCGGCCAGCAGCTCGTCCCGGTTCTTGCCGCGCCAGGCCAGCATGGCGAACGGGTCGAGGTCGAATTCCTCGGCCAGCACGTAGCAGACCGCGGCCAGGTGCTTGCACGGCACGCCCCAGTCCGGGCAGCTGCATTGCATGTCCAGGTCGGCGGCGGTCCGGGGGAACAGCGGCGTGCCGCACTCGGTGAACACGTCCTCGATCTCGTGCGGCATCTCCCCGGCCAGCAGCTTGGCCCGGAACAGCGCCTGGCTGGCCAGCCGGGCGAAGACCGTGCGCCACTGGGCGGTGGTCAGTGGCAGCACCCCGATCCGGACCTGGTAGGGCCGGGGCCGCGAGCCCTGCACCTGGGCCGTGACCTTCCCCTGGGACAGCTCGAAGTTGAGCACCTGGCCGGCCCGGGCGTAGCTGCGCCCCCGGGCCAGCCGGCCGCTCATCCCGAAAGACTCCAGCACGCTGATGAACCGCTGTGACCACCACTGCTCGCCGATGGCGCCGCGCTTGCTCCGGGCCCGGATGCCGCCCTCGACCCGGATCGGCTTGGCCGGCGGCCAGTCTTCCCAGCTGCGCGCCACTATCTTCTGCTCCGCTCCGGGCTCGGGTCCGCCATCACTCGCTCACCGCGTCCGGGGACAGGGTCAGGACCGCGCGCAGGTCGCTGGCGGACAGCTCGGTGAGCCAGCTCTCGCCGGTGCCGACGATCTGCTCGGCGAGCGCCTTCTTCTCCTCGATCATCGCGTCGATCCGCTCCTCCAGGGTGCCGACGCAGACGAACTTGCGCACCTGGACGTTGCGGCGCTGGCCGATGCGGAAGGCCCGGTCGGTGGCCTGGTCCTCCACCGCCGGGTTCCACCACCGGTCGACGTGGATGACGTGGCTGGCCGCGGTCAGGTTGAGCCCGGTGCCGCCCGCCTTGAGCGACAGCAGGAACAGGGCCGGCTCGTCCAGCCCGGCGAACGTGGCCACCATGGCGTCCCGCTGCTTCTTGGTCGTGCCGCCGTGCAGGAACAGCACCGGCACGCCGAGCCGGGCCATCAGGTGCGGCTGCAGCATCCGGCCGAACTCCGCGTACTGGGTGAAGCACAGCGCCTTGTCGCCCTCGGCCACGATCTCGTCGCAGATCTCCTCCAGCCGGGCCAGCTTGCCGGACCGGCCCGGCAGCCGGGAGCCGTCGCCGAGCAGGTGCGCGGGGTGGTTGCAGACCTGCTTGAGCTTGGCCATGGTGGCCAGCACCAGGCCGCGGCGGCTGATGTCATCGGCCGCGTCCTCGATCCGGTTCATCATGTCGGTCACGGTGGCCTGGTACAGGCTGGCCTGCTCGGCGGTCAGGTTGCACCAGACCTTCATCTGGAGCTTGTCCGGCAGGTCGGAGATGATCGTCTTGTCGGTCTTCAGCCGGCGCAGCACGAACGGCTGGGTCAGCCGCTTGAGGGCCTGGGCCGCATCGGGTGAGCCCTGCCGCTCGATCGGCACCGCGTACCGCTCGCGGAACTTCTCGGCCGGGCCGAGCAGGCCGGGGTTGGTGAACTCCATGATCGACCACAGGTCGGACAGCCGGTTCTCCACCGGCGTCCCGGTCAGCGCGATCCGGGCCGCGGCGGGCAGGGCGCGGACCGCCCGGGCCTGCTTGGTGGTGTGGTTCTTGATGTTCTGCGCCTCATCGACCACGACCCGGGCCCAGGTCAGCTGGCTGAGCCCGGCCCGGTCCCTGGTCGC
The DNA here is from genome assembly GCA_049284535.1 of Streptosporangiaceae bacterium. Classification (GTDB taxonomy): domain Bacteria; phylum Actinomycetota; class Actinomycetes; order Streptosporangiales; family Streptosporangiaceae; genus Palsa-504. The sequence goes on along the minus strand of JBAPYC010001212.1, from coordinate 1,350 downwards.
CACGCCATAGGTGGTGATGACCAGATCGGCGCCGGCGAGGGCCGCGGCGAGCGACTCGCCGTCCAGCCGGTCCGCGCCGTGATGCACGTGCACCTTCAGGCCCGGGGTGAACCTGGCCGCCTCCCGCTGCCAGTTCCCGACCAGCGACATCGGGCACACCAGCAGGGTCGGCCCGCCGGGGCTGGCCCCCTTACCCGGGCTGGCCGCGATCAGCGACAGCAGCTGGATGGTCTTGCCCAGGCCCATGTCGTCGGCCAGGATGCCGCCCAGCCCGAGCTCGCTCAGGAAGGACAGCCAGGACAGCCCGCGCTCCTGGTAGGGCCGCAGCTCACCGTCGAAGCCGTCCGGGGTGCCCATCGGCGTCAGCCGCCGGTCCGCGTGCCCGGACAGCAGGTCGCCCAGCCAGCCGTCGGCGTCCACGCCGACCAGCGGGACGTCCTCCTCGGGGCCGTGCAGCCCGGCCGCCAGCGCCTCGGCCGCGGTCATCGTCCCGGCCTGGCGGCGCTCGAGGAACTTCAGCGCGGCCTTCAGGTGCGTCTCGTCCAGCTCGACCCACTGACCCCGCAGCCGGACCAGCGGCACCTTGAGCCGGGCCAGCTCGGTCAGCTCGGCCGGGTCGAGGGTCTCGTCGCCGACGGCCACGTCGTAGCGGAAGCTGACCAGGTCGCCCAGGCCGAACCGGGCCGGGGTCACCGCCGCCGGGGCGGACGAGCCGCTGGATCTGGTGGTCAGCTTCAGGCCCAGCCGGGCCTTGCGGACCCAGTCCGGCAGCAGCACGCCGAACCCGGCGCCGGACAGCAGCGGCCCGGTCTCCTTCAGGAACCGGAACGCGCCCGCGGTATCCAGCTCGACCTGGGCCGGCGCGGCCTCGCGCAGCGCGTCCTCGATCTCACCGAACACCCGGGCGGCGCTGCCCAGCCCGGCCAGCAGCTCCTCGACCGGGTCGCCGTCCGCCGACAGGCCAGCCCGGCCGCCGAAGCCGGCGCCGTGCCCGGCCCATACGTCCTGCGCGGAAACCATCAGGCTGGGGTCCTCGGCCGACTGGAGCGTGAACTCGACCCGCCAGGGATCCGCATCCGGATCAGCCGGCTCGGTCAGCCGGAAGCAGGTCCGCACCGGGCCGGCCGGGATCCGGGCGCTGTCCAGCCAGGCGTCCAGCTCGGCCGCGAGCGCGGCCAGCTCGGCCTCATCCCGGGGCGTCTGCGGATCCAGGCACGGGTCCATGGCACTGAGCGCCACGACAAACCGTTCGGCCACCGGGAGACGGGCCGGAGCCCGGCCTCGCCTGGCCGGCAGGAGGGATGCGGGCAGCCGGGACCGGGCTGCCGCGTCGGCCAGCGCGTCGAGCAC
>JBAPYC010001211.1:0-4520 GCA_049284535.1 Streptosporangiaceae bacterium | reverse complement strand
GCCAGATGACCCTCGGCCGGCATGTCCGGGCCGCGTCGGGGTAAACGCAGACGGGCCTTGGGGCCGTGCGAGGGGTCGTCAAGCGAGGGGGTCATTAGTGGAGGCAGCCGGGGCGGTCGAGCCCGGTGTGGGCGACGCCTACCTTGTGGCCCGCGCCCAGGAGGGATATATCGATGCCTATGAGCTCCTCATCCAGCGGCACTCGGCCATGGCGTACCGGGTCGCCTTGCGCCTGACCGGTGACCACCACGACGCCCAGGACGTCGCCCAGGAAGCACTCATCGCCGCCTGGGAGAATCTGGAGCGGTTCAGGGCCGGGTCGTCGTTCTCGACCTGGCTGTACCAGATCGTGACCCGCCAGGCTCTGAACAAAGTCAGCCGCAGCCGGACGGCCAGCTCGCTCGAGCTTGTGCCTGAGGTCGCCGACACCTCCGATGAGCCCGCCGAGAAGACCGAGCGGAACCTGGCCATCGACGCGGTCACCGAGGCGCTGCTCGCGCTGCCGTTCCCCCAGCGGGTGGTGATCGTCCTTCACCATTTCGAGGAACTGTCCTACGCTGAAGTGGCGGCCGTCACCGGGAGCACCGAGCCGGCCGTTCGCAGCCACCTGTTCCGCGCCCGCCGCGCGCTGGGCAAGACGCTGGAGGAGTGGAGGTGAGCGGCCCGGTGTACGACCCGCCGCCCGGCAGTCCGCCGATCCGGCAGTTGCTGGACGCCGCCACCCTGCCGTGCGGTGCCGACGTCGACCTCCTGCTCGAGCAAGTCGCGGCCGGGCGTGCCGCCAACTGGGATGCTCACCAGCAGGAGTGCGTGCACTGCCGGGCCGCGCTCGGCGAGCTGGCCGGCCTGTGGAGTCCAGTCAGCGAGGCGGCGGTGACCCCGGTGTTCGCCCCGCCTGGTCTGGTCGCGGCCGTGATGAGCCAGATCCGCACCCTGGCCCGCGACATCTGGTACACCCTGGAAGTCAGCGAGCTCGGCGCGGTCCGGATCGCCGCCCGGATCGTGGCGGCGCTGGCCCGTGACAGCGCCCGCGTGATTCCCGGCGTCCGGGTGGCCCTGGGCCGGAGCACCCAGGGCAAGCTGGCCGCGCTCGCCGAGAAGGCCACCTTCGGGCATCGTCATCCGCACGCCGCCGTCGGCGTGCTCGGCCGCACCGCGGTGGTGGACCTAGCCGTGGCTGTCAGCTACGACCAGCCCGTCCACGAGGTCGCCCGTAACATCCAGCGGCACGTCATCACCAGCCTGCGCGACCAGGTAGGGCTGCAGAGCATCACCGTCAACGTCACGGTCGACGACATCCTGGACGACGACGAGTAGTGACCATCCTTCGAGCCCGCGGCCCGAAAAGGCTGCGTTAGCGTACGCGCGGCGGCGTGGGGCCGCGGCGGATCCGCCGCGCCGCGGCCGCCAGCCTGGACGGCCACGGCCTGCGCCTGACGACGATCACCCGGGGCAGCGGGCCGGCCTGCGGATCATGCTCCGTGCCAAAAGAGCGCAGCCCCGCGATGAAGACATCCGGATCGCCGCCGCGGTCCGGATGATGCTCCCGGATGAAGCTTCTGCGATCCTGCCGGACCCGGGGCCTTCGAGTCTCGTCCATTCGCGTCATCGCCGTTCTGCCGGCCAGCGTGAGGGTCACCGGTACATCCAGGCTAGCTGACTTCCCTCATCGCCTGGCGGATCAAGATCATCCAGCCTCAACGCCAGAACACCAATGTGGGTGGGCATCCGGGGTAGCCTGGCCAGGCCCAGTCTTCGGGGTGAATGTCCTGGATCGCCTGACCGGGCCCCCGCGAAGCCCCCGGGGAGGTCACGCTGGTGGTGCACGTCGATGAGGAGGCGCTGCGCTCCAGCTTGCAGCGGTTGCGTGATGCTGCCTCGGATGCGGACGTCGTCGATGTCATGCGGCGCACCGTCAATTCCGTCCACGACGTGTTCGGCTACGGCGGCGCCGGCATCATGTTCATCACCGAGTCTGGGTATCTGGCGTATGTCGCGTCCTCCGACGAGGCGGGCCGGCAGCTGGAGGAGGCGCAGGCGGCGGTGGGCCAGGGGCCGTGTTATGAGTCCTACGTCTACGCTCACGAGGTCGTCAGCCGCGACCTGCACACCGACGATCGCTGGCCTGCTCTGCGCTCCCGGCTGCCGGCCAAGCTGCGAGCGGTCGCGGGCATTCCCGTCCTGCTGGGCGGCAGTCCCGTCGGCACGCTGAACGTCTACCGGGACGAACCCGTTGAGTGGGATCGCTCGCACATCAATGCCCTGACCGCGTACGGCGCCTTGGCCGCGGAGGTGGTGGCGGCCGCGGTCGCGGCCCAGGAGCAGAGCGCCGTAGCCGGGCAGCTGCAGTATGCGCTGGACTACCGGGTGGTCATCGAGCGCGCGGTGGGATACCTGATGGGGACGCACCGCCTGGACGCGGTGACCGCCTTTGACGTGCTGCGCAGGCGGGCACGCGACTCACGCCGGCGTATCGCCGATGTGGCCGGCGAGGTACTCGGCGGGACCACGGGGCTTGACAGCGCTGACCGGGTGGGGAACCTGCGTCCGTCGGACCTCGGCCTGGCGGCCCTTCCCGAGCCGGGAGCCAGCCCGCCGCCGTAGCCACTGCCGCCCGGATCCGGCCCACCCGTGGTTGTTGCTAGGGATGCCGCCAGCGCGGTAGATTGCACGGCATTCCGCCGTGTGTCCGCGGATCGCACCTGAGGAGGTGGCGATCTGTGGCATGGGCATCTTGCGAGGGCAGTGCCAGCAAACCGGGATATCCGTTCCCGGCCCCGCGCTGCGCGACGCGTACCGAGCCGCCCGCAAGCTCGCCGCGCCGTGTTCTGCTGTGGTGCAGCTCCGGCTGCCGCGACCACCCTGAAAGCGCGAAGAATGACTTACGGCCCTTATCTCGTCATCAGCGCTGAGCATTACCAGCACCGCTCCGTTCTCAGGCTCGAGGGCGAACTCGACCTGACTAACAAAGACGTCCTGCGGCTAGCCGTCCGCGACGCCCTGGAGCACCAGCCGGCACTGCTCGTGGTTGATCTCGCTGCGCTCGGCTTCATGGATTGCGCCGGTCTCTCGGTCCTGATCGAAGTGCACGGGCAGCTGGCCGCGAGCCACCGTCAGCTCCTGATAACCGGTGCCCAGCCCATCGTGCGCCGGCTGATCACCCTGCTGGGCCTGAACACCTACCTGCTGCCAGGTGCGCTGCAAAATGGGCTGAACAAATGCGATACGCCTGAGGAAGGGCTTCCGCTACTCGGCGTGCATGGCTAATCTCCCCGCTGGGAGTTGGACCCGGCCGGCGAATGTACCGAGCTTCACAACCGGGTTTGAGCTGCGCGAACCGGGGAATGGCGCTAAACCCGTAACGCAGGTGGCTCCGTTTTCCGGTGTGGCCTGCTTCTACATCGCGGCCGCCCCAGCTTCCCGCGGCTCGGGCCTGGCGGCCGATACCCCCTGAGGAGGACCCATAGTGGCATACGTCTCGTCGGCTGCGGCGGCGCCCGCGGACCGGACGCATACCTGTCTGGCCGTGCGATGAGCCGGCCCCCGGAGAGCTGGATCCCGGCCGGCCAGGCGCCTCGCGGGCCGGAGACCGTCAGCTGTTCCCTGTGCGGCACCACCCACCCCGCCGGCCTCATGGTGGCCGACGGCGGCGCGGCCTGTGCCGATGTCCGCTGGTACTGCACCGACGTGCTGGCCTGCACGCAGCGCTGGACGGCCCGCTCGCCGTCCGCTCGCCGCCGGGCCGCGGCGGCGCCCCCGGCCGGACGAAACCCAGCTGAACGGGGCTCAGCCGAACGAAGCCTGCCCGACCGGGCCGCGCAGCCGGTCGGTGCCACCCCAAGCGAGGCCTGACCGGGCGGGCGGAGGCCTTCAGTTCCCTTGGTAAGGTAACTGCCGGCCCGCCAGTACCCGCGGATTCCGGCCGTGGCGAGGGGCCGTGGGCTGAGTCACGGAGGGGCCGGCATGAGCTTCAGGTCGCTGACGGCCCGGCACCGGGACGTCTTGCTGATCGTGCTCACCCTGACCACGGGCACCCTGGACGCGGTGACCTTCGTCCGGCTGGGCAAGGTCTTCAGCAGCGTCATCACCGGCAACCTGGCCCTGCTCGGCATCGCCGCCGGCCAGCAGAGCGGCTCGCTGGCGCTGAACGCCGGCCTGTCCCTGGCCGGTTACGCGGTCGGCGTCGCGGTCGCCAGCCTCATCGCCGGGACCCCAGAGCAGGGGCAGCCGACCTGGCCCCCCCACGTCACCCGGGCCCTGGCCGCGGAGACCGCGGTGCTCGCCGCCTTCTCCGGCGAGTGGCTCGCCGACGGGGCGGACCCGGCCGGCGCCAGCCGGATAGCCCTGCTGATCCTGGCCGGGGCGGCCATGGGCATGCAGAGCGCCACCATCCGGCGGCTGGGCCAGATGTCGACCACCTACCTGACCAGCACCCTGACCGCCATGATCACCGACCTGACACTCCGCCGCCGGCCGGCCGACGGGAGCCGGAGCACCGGCATCCTGCTGGCCTTTGTGAT
>JBAPYC010001210.1:0-17360 GCA_049284535.1 Streptosporangiaceae bacterium | reverse complement strand
GGTCACAGACGCACGGGTTCGAGTCCCTCTCGGACACAAACCCTTTGCACATGCCGCGATTCAGCCGTAGCTCCGCCACGCCCTACGTGTCCGGCGAGCGGGGCAAGCTCCGACGGAGTCCTGTGATGACAGTGACCGCGAGGAGTCCGTGCACGGTGGCTCGGGCCGGGGCGGTCATCGGGCTGCCCCGGTGTCCGCCTGGGGCTGGTCCGTCTGAGGCTTGTCCGGCCGGAGCGGGCGGAGCCGCCACCACGTGGTGAAGAACACCCCGATGACGAGCATGCCGATGCCCATCCACAGGTTGATGTTGATGTTGCTGGCCTTGGCCAGGTTCTTCGGGGAGGTGAAGAACCCGGCCACGGTGAGCATGATCCCGTAGAGAAGGAACAGCCCGCCGATCAGCACCCGCAAGTCGAACAGCCGCGCGGCGGCCGACTGCGGGGCGTCGGCGCCGACGTCTGGGGTCTGTGACATAGCCAGCTCCTTCCGTTAGGCGAAGATGATGGAGAGCACGAGGACGATGCCCAGCGCGGTCCCGCCGAGCAGCTTGGGCGACTTCCACCAGGGCGGCTTGGGCACCGTCGCCGGGTCGGGCGCATTGGGGTCGGGTACGCCCCAGACCAGGCCGGCGAGCTCGGATACCGGCTTCGGCTCGGTCACCAGGGTGACGATCACCGTGACCACGAGGTCGGCCACGAAGGCGGTTATGGCGCCGTAGAAGTTGAGCATCTGCGCGTTGATCGTGGCGTGGGTGGGGTCCAGCACCTGGTGTGGGTAGAAGTAGGCGATGTGGTAGCCGGCGAAGTGCATGACGGCGGCGCCGATGGTCCCGGCGGCCAGACCGGCGACCCCGGCCCACGGCGTGGTGCGCTTCCAGAACATGGCCACGATGAACGTGGCGAACAGCGGCGCGTTGAAGAAGGAGAACAGCAACTGGATGTAGTTCATGATGTTGCTGTAGCCGGAGGCGATGAACGCCGTCCCGATCCCGATCAGGATGCCGGCGACGGTCACTACCCGGCCGACCCGCAGGTAGTACCGGTCCCGCCGGCCCTTCCTGATGTAGGTCTGCCAGATGTCGTAGGTGAAGACGGTGTTGAACGAGCTGACGTTGGCCGCCATGCCGGCCATGAACGCGGCCAGCAAGCCGCACAGGGCGACGCCGAGCGCGCCGTTCGGCAGGTACTTGCCCATCAGCAGCGGGATGGCGTCGTTGTAGGAGGCGCCCTTAGGCGTGCCCAGCTCGGGGATGACGGCCAGCGCGATCAGCCCCGGGATGATGGTCAGCACGGGGATGAAGATCTTCGGGTACGCCCCGATCAGCGGCGTCCGCTGGGCTGCGGACAGGTCCTTGGCCGCCAGGGCCCGCTGCACCTCGGCGAAGTTGGTGGTCCAGTAGCCGAACGACAAGACGAAGCCCAGCCCCATCACGATGCCGATCCAGTCGCCCAGCGGGTTCGTCCAGTGCCCGACCCCGACGCCGGCCCAGGTCGAGAACGAGTTGGGGCCCAGCGCGGTGTGAGCGATCCTCGTCTTCAGGCCGCCGTAGCCGCCGACGGCGTGCAGGCCGACGATCACCAGCGGCACCAGCCCGGCAATGATCACAAAGAACTGCAGCACCTCGTTGTAGATCGCGCCGGACAGCCCGCCGAGCGTGATGTAGGCCAGCACGAACAGGGCCGAGACGCCGATCGACAGCCAGATCGGCCAGCCGATCAGCGCGTTGATCACCAGCGCCAGCGCGTACAGGTTCACCCCGGCGGTCAGCACCGCGGCCAGCGCGAACGACACGGCGTTGAACAGGTGCGTAGCCGGGTTAAATCGCCGCAGCAGAAACTCCGGCACGCTGCGCACCCGGGACCCGTAATAGAACGGCATCATCACGACGCCCAGGAACACCATGGCCGGGACCGCGCCGATCCAGTAGAAGTGCACGGTCGACAGGCCATACTGGGCGCCGTTCGCGGCCATGCCCAGGATCTCGATCGCGCCCAGGTTAGCCGAGATAAAGGCCAGGCCGGTTATCCAGGCTGGCAGCGACCGCCCGGACAGCAGGAAGTCCTCGCTCGTGGCAACGGCCCGGCGGGCCATCACCCCGATCGTTATGACGAGCGCGAAATAGATCCCCAGGATCAGGTCGTCGAACGGGTTGACGTGAAGCCTAAGCAAGCCGCTCACCTCCGCGTGCGCGGTCCATCCAGTCCGGTACGGGCTGGCGGTAACCTAACGGCCGCCAGAACGCCTCACAGGGTCCCCGCAGTTATACCCGGTCCCAAAGGGAATAATGTGACGGCTGCATACTTGCTGACGCCTACACGGTGCGGACTGCTAGGTGCGACCCGCTTACGAGCTCAGGCAAACACCACCCCGGCGCGCGCAGCGAGCGATCCAGGGGTGAGGACGGTGGCGACAACGTAGCCGATGGTTTCATCAGGGCAAGACGATCGAGCGCACCCTACGACCTGCTGTTCGGCAAGCGCCAAGCCCCTGTAGCGCTGGATCGACTCCTCGTAGGAGCGTGCTACCCACCGCGCAGCCCGCCCGGGCCCGTAGAACTCCTGACCACCAAGGCTCGACAGTCACCGAACACTCTCCACGCCCAGCGCAAACCCTGTAGTGAACGCGACTGGATGTGCGATTGGTTCGACTCCGGCCTCGGACACCAGAACGGTGATCTCTCCCCAAACCAGACACTGTTTGAACACACCTACGGGTCCTGCCCGCGGGCACGCTGGTCCCGCTGCCTCCTTCCGGGAGGCGGCCATGACTGGCCAGCTCATCGCGCTGGTGATCCCGCCGGCCGATGACCCGGGTCAAGACCCACGTGGTGGCCCAGCGGAACGCGCGGGGCGGGCGCAGCGCGCAGGAGTACCTGGTGGCGGCGCTGCGCTGCTTGCACATGCGCGCGGTCGAGGCCGGGCTGATCAGGCCGGCCGATGACCCGGCCCAGAAGGTGGCCAAGCCGCGGCGGCTGATGGACTACGAGTTCCCTGCACGTCTGCGGTGGCCGGGACCCGAGCGGCTGGGGGCGGTCAGCCTGACCGCAGCGAAGCGCTCACCGTATGGTGAAGGAGCGACTGTCGTGTCTCGCGAGATTATTTGTCTCCACGATGTTTAGTTCTTATTGCTGTTCATGTCAGTCTTGAGGTCATATTTCGGCATTCATGCAAATTTCGCCAGCTCATGTGTTGAAACATGCGGGTCTATAGACCATCCTGGTGTCTTGGGGAATCTCGACCGGTATGGTCGAGCAGTCTGCCGCTCCGGTGGCATCTAGGGACGTGGCTTGTTAGCCACTGCCTTCGGTCTGATAACGAGTCGTAGAGCCCAGAGTGGGGGGGCTTTCGATGAACAGTACAAATTACTCGCAGCGGCCTGGTCAAGTTCCTGTGTGGCGTCGGCTTTCCGTTACGCCGGGCCTGAGACGGCAGTCGTCTGCTAGACCTGAAAGGTGTTTTCTCTCCTCGCCTAGCTGACACGATCCGCATGAAGGCGGTGTACGCCATCAGCGGCGTCGCTCCAGTCGTGTCATGGATCTGTGCCCATCGAAGCACGAGCCATCCGTCTGGGCGACGTCGGTGCGGCCCGCGCATCGCCCGGGCCGGGCAGCATCACCAAGCCAAACTCCAACGCAGACGGGGCAGGCGATGAGCGATGCTCAGAGCGTCTGGTGCATTCAGGCCCTGGTACCCCGGGACATCCTTCCCCCGGCGCCAGGGATAGGTGCCGCACAGGCGCAGTATTCCGGGCCGGACACGATTGCGCATTTGCATGTGAGGCTGCTCGGTGGATTCTGCATCGAACGCAGCGAGGTCGGGCAGACCATATCCGATTGGCCAAGGCGAAGCGCCAAGACCCTGATCAAGCTTCTCGCCATCCAACCAGGGCACGCGATGCACCGCGAGCAGGTCCTCGACGTCCTCTGGCCGAAAGTGAACGCGGAGTCGGCGCTCAATAGCCTCGGCAAGGCTCTGCATGTCGCCCGCCGCGCGTTGCAACCTGCCCTTCCGCGGCGTCAGGATTCGGCGTATCTCCGTCTGGCGGACGGCATGCTCGTCCTCAACACCGAGCGCGTCGGAGTCGACGCCGACGAATTCGAGCGGCTGGCCGAGGACGCGCTGCGCAGCCGGGAAATCGCGGCGTATGATGCTGCTTTCGCTGCTTACGGCGGTGAGCTGCTGCCGGAGGACCGCTACGAGAGCTGGTGCTCCAAGCGCCGCGATGCCCTGGCGGAGTTGCATATCCGGTTGCTGCTCGGGACGGCAGAGGTGCTCGAGCGGCGCGGCTCCTACAGCGAAGCCGCAGAACGGCTCCGCGATGTGCTCCAGCAAGACCCGTCGCGGGAAGCCGTTCATCGTCAGCTCATGCGCATGTACATGTCGATGGAAGCACCGGACCAGGCAATACGCCAGTTCCACAGCTGCGAGGCGATCTTGCGGCTGGAACTCGATCTTCCGCCTCAACCGGAAACCATCTCGCTCTTCGACGAGATACTCGCAAGACGCCGTCCGCCGGAGCAGCCGGGACGGGACTGGGTTAACGGCCACGGCGACCTTGCCCGGTCATCGCCTGTTCATGCCGCTGCTAATGGCTGCCCCTTCGTCGGCCGGGAGCGAGTGATCCGGCATATGTTCGGTCAGCTCATGCAACGCGACGGCGAGCAGCCGGGCATGATCGTCGTCAGCGGAGAGACGGGAGTCGGTAAGACCCGACTGCTGGACGAGTTCGCGATCCAGGCGAGTGCGCGAGGAGCCGTTACGCTCTGTGGTGGCAGGGGCGCGCATGCGTACCAGTTCGCTTGCGGCGCGTTTGCGGTCGCGCTTGAAGATTACGCGGCGAACCGGTCAGAGGCCGAGCGCGCGGAAATCGCGCGCGCATACCCGGGCCTGGCACGGTTCGTGCCTTCGCTGGGGGCCGGGATTCCGCTCCCGGCTCCAGCGCCCGATCTGCGCGATTACTATCTCGATCTCTTTCCTTCCATTGTTCAGTTCCTGATGGACCTGGCTCGCACGAAGCCTGTCCTTCTGGTCCTCGGCGACCTCCACGAGGCTGATGCCGTCGGCCTCGATCTGATCAGGTACCTGGCTCATCTGGCCGTCGGCACGCCGCTGCTCATGGTCGGTGCGTTGCGAGACCCGGATATCGAGGCCGATGCCGAGCTCCGGCAAATGATCGAGGCAATGACGCGAGAGCGTCTCTGGCTCAGTATCGACCTGCACTGCCTGTCCCGGTCGGCCACCGATCAATTGGTGCACGCCATCCTCCCCCGTGCGCACGTCAGCGACGACACCCTGGCCCAGATCCACGCACAGTCGCGGGGCAATCCGCTGTTCGTCCGGGAGCTTGTCGACGGCATGAACGCGCACGGCAGCCCAGTCGCTGCGGACGAAGACGGTCAGGACCTCTTGTGGCTGGCCGCACGATTGCCGGCTCGCAGGCGCGTCCTCCTCGAGATGCGGCTGGCGCTCATGGACGAGCCCCTGCGCCGGGTGCTGGGACTGGCCGCTGCCGCCGACGCTACTGAGATCTCCCTGAGCCAGCTGCGCGAAGGAGCGGCGGCTCTGAAACCTCCGGTGGACATTCCGGTCCTCTTCGACACGCTAGACCGCGCGCTGCGGCTGCGCCTCCTAGAGGAACGGGCCGAAGGCTACGCGTTCCGGCATCCGATCGTCCGCGCGGCGTTGTATGACCGTCTTCCCCGGCATCGCCGGGATGAACTGCGTGCCGCGCTGACCGCTCACGACCGCAGGTGCGCACGTCCGATCGACGGCTTAACTGGAATTCTCCTGTCGTCCGGGTTTCTGCGGCCATCTTCCAGCTTTGGTGTACGGCTGGAAGAGCACTGGAAGGTCCACACTCCCAGTCGGCAGAAGAAATAAATACGTCACGGACGCTGTCCCGAGGCGTGCTCGCGCTGCTGTTCCTGAGCATCCGCAGCCCGAAGTCGTTCGCACTTCGGGATCTGCTGGGCTTCCGCGACGTGGTGGTCTCCGGCCCAGTACAAGAACTACTTCCGTCCCGAAGTGAACATATGCAAGCACAGAGTGAATGAGCTGGAAGCGCAGCCGCGATTGACTGCATCCTCGGGCAGGATTTTACTTCTGCAGAGTGGAGCCAGCCCTCGGTCGGCGGCGCCTAGGTACCAGATCGGTTCTTCCGATGCGTTCTATATGTCCTTTGGGAAGACGACTGGAAGAGTCGTGGAATCTGCGTGGGCCATACTGTCCCGGAAACGGATTGTAGTCTGGGGAGTGCGGCCTTGGTGAATGTGGTCCGAGGGACGACCTCATCACATATAAACCGAGGTGGCCATTCCAATTCCACTTGATTACGCATATCCTTCGGAACACCTTACTCATGTCCATTGGAGTGGATGGTCAATGGGGTGCAATCAGCTGATTTCAGTCTGCAAGAGGTTGCCGGGTTGGATCCTAGCGGTAGTCCCGGTGCTGACGATGTCATCGGCTGCGAGTTGTCTACGGGGTGCGCGTGTCTGGTTATGCTGTCGTCCGCGATCAGCCTGACCACGAGGCTGCCGGGCTCATATCTAACTGGACCAAGGACTACCTTCACAAGGCCGTAGTCGCATGCCGCGTCAGCTGTATGTCACGCCGCGCTCGAGACGACATTCTTCTGAATCTGGTAGGCGCTCCTTCTCGATCGCCTTACCAGGGCGATCATGAAGACGACCTATGCCTTCGGGGTGGGTTTGGGGAGCAGGCGATGAGCTACTCGCATGGTGTCGTGAACGGTTCGCGGCAGGCATGCCCCGGCATCCGGCCGCTGATGCCAGGGGTAGATGCCTGTGAAGCGCGAACCGCTGGGTGGTCGCAGGCGCTGATCGGCCAGTCAGACCGCTGCCTGCTCCGTCCGCGGCGGGCAACGGCATGTGGTCGCTGACGAGGATCTGCTGAGTCACGTGGGGGGTAATTACCGTGTCATCCAGTGGCGCGCATTATCGGCGCATAGACGAGGAATCCCGATGCTTCCGCGAAACCTGTCACGATATCCGGCAGCCGATCGCGGCCGTGCAGGCCCTCGCAGCTGCGGCCCTGGGCGATCCAGGGCTGCAGGAAGTCACGCGTTCCTATCTCGAGCAGATCGTCACGCAGGCCAAATCGCTCGCGGAGGTCATTCGGCAGCGGCTCCACACGGAAGAGCCTGCTGAGGTGAGGACCCGCCTGACCGACCTCGGGGCGCTGGCCGGCGACGCCGCTGCTGCTGAGCGTGTCACCTACGAAGGCACGCTTAAAGTCGAACCGCACGCTGAACCCGTCCTGGTTTGCGTGAACCAGACGGAGGTGCGCGGCATCATCTCCAACCTGCTGAGCAACGCGACCCGGGCCGCAGGCCCGGGTGGCACGGTGACAATCGAGATCAGCCGTCACTTGGGCCTGGCCGAGCTTGTCGTCCAGGACACAGGTCCCGGATTCGGGGGGATACCTGAGGGACCGGGGCTCGGCTGGCGCATCATGGCCCAGAGCCTGGCCAAATGCGAGGGCAAGATCAGCTACGCGTGTGGCACGCTCGGCGGAGTGCGTGCCAGTTTCTGGCTTCCCCTCGCGGCGGCCTGAACCCGCGGGGAGGCGAGGTATATGAGGCTGGTTCTCTGCGACGATCAGAGGATTCTGTGCGACGCGCTGGCCACCGTCCTTGAGGACCATGGTCACCAGGTCCTCGCCGTCACCACCACGGCTACTGCCGGCGTTACCGCGGTCGCTGCTCACAATCCCGACGTCTGCCTGCTCGACCTGTGCTTTCCTGATGCGGAGAACGGGCTCGATGTAGCCCGGACGATCACACGGCACCACCCCGGCACGAAAGTGCTCGTCCTCTCTGGAATCGCTGACCCGCAGATGCTGTCGGAAGCAATGGGTATCGGCATCGCTGGGCTCCTCCCCAAGGATCAGAGCGTCGACCAGATCGCCGATGCATTGGACGCGATCGCCGCAGGCGGAGCAGTGTTCGATGCCGGGCTGCGCCACGGTGTGACGTCCGGCTTGCCGCGGCAGCGATCCAAGGATCCCCGGGACAGGCTCACGCCGAGGGAGAGGGAGATCCTGGCCCGGATCGTGGGCGGAGAGAGCACCAAGCAGATGGCTCGGGCAATGAACATCACCACCGGGACGGCCAGCATGTACGTCCGGAACGTGCTCACCAAACTCGGGGTGCACAGCCGGTTGCAGGCCGCGGCGCTCGTGCGGCGGGAAGGGATGCTGAGACCAGGTGAGACCAGGCGAGGCGTGGCCTTTCGGCACCCGGGCACAGCGATGTGAGTACCCAACTGGATGGCTCGGACATGCCAGCGCAAGAGAGCCGCACCTGTACCGGGACGGAGGCATTTAGCCACGGCACCCATCGACGTACTTGTCCTAGACCGGCAGCGCACCTTCGCCGATGCCGTTGCGGAATGGCTACAAGCAGACGCCCGTGTCGCTAGCGCGACGGCAGTCTACTCGGCGCCGTCGGCTCGAGGCATGATGGCCAGAAGCCACATCGACGTCATGCTGGTTGATGGTGACTTGCCTGACAATTCCGCGCTGACCCTGTGTGCGGAGGTTTCCAGCCGCGACCATCCGCCGCGGATCATCGTGCTGAGCGCCCCGGCAGAAGCCGGCCGGATCGTGGCCGCAGTCGATGCCGGTGCTGTCGCATGGGTAGGCAAGGACGAATCGGGGGAACACCTGCTGCAGGTGATCGGCAGGGTGACGCGGGGCGAGACCTGGGTTCCGCCCGCCAAGCTGGGTCAGGTGTTCCGGCTGCTGCTAGGCGAGCGGGAGAGGATGCGCCAGGAAGACCCACTTGCTGTCCTCACCCGCCGGGAGCGCGACGTACTCCTGCACGTGGCTGAGGGCGCCGATCGCAAAGAGGTGGCCGCGCGGTTGCATCTCTCCGTCAATACGGTCCGGACTCACATGCAGAGCCTCATGGCCAAGCTCGGCGCCCACTCTGCCCTGGAGGCCGTGGCCATGACCCGGTCCTGGCTCGATGTGGCTGGTCAAGACCATCCGGGCACGGCGGGAGAGCCGCTGTGCAGCCGGCCCAGCACGGCCAGGGAAGGCCAGGACGGATTCATGATCAGCCGCCGGATCTGGTAAGGAGAGTCGCCGTGCCGCATTGCCCCCCCGCACGTTGGTCGCGAACTTCGATAGCCTTTTTCCTTCGCTAGGGCAATATCACGCTCGGGCAGGTATGAGATACCGGGCTTTACACAAGGCGCACAGAAGTCCGCGACATGCCTCCCGAGGCGGTGTTCGAGCTGGCGCTTGGAGTCGCGCAACTCATTTCGCGCTGCCCGTTCGTCGAGATAGGCAAGGGCGCGGTGGGTGACGGTGTGGGAGCCGGCCGTCATGCGCTGGTCGGCTAGCTGCTGGCAGCTCGACCAGCTTCCTTCTCGCGGATCTCGCGGTCCCGCTATTCACCTAGTACCGGCATGATACCCATCATTTTGACGGACCGGCCTGTCCAGGGCGGCCATAATTCCGGATGCGAAGTTGGTGACCATTACCTCGACCGTGTATTTTCTCGAGCTCCTCACGCAACCATCCACGAGTCTCTCACGGAACGGTCTGTCCATGAGCAGCTGAGTTACTGCTTCTGCATATTGCTTAGCTGATCCAGGTGCGAGCAATCTCCCGTTAACTCCATCTTGGAGATACTCGACTTCTGGGCTGTGCCGCGCCTTGTCAATTGCTACGAGTGGCGCTCGCGCGGCGAAGCTATCGACGATAACGAGGCCCACTGTCCCGGTGACGAGGGTCAGTTCGCTGGAAACGAACAACTTGTCGCGCACCGGACCATGGTCGGCCCCTTCGTAGCGGAGCCAGGGTCGGATCTCGGCCTCGCTCTGGAGCCAGGGGCGCAACGGGCCATCCCCGACCACTATAAGCTCGAATTGAGGAACGTTGGCGGCAATGCTGTCGGCCGCCTCCAGGAGAAGGGGAAGTCGTTTGTATTCGTACAGGCTGCCGACGTAGATGCAGCGGCCAGGCCGCTTCGGGATGTTCACTTCGGTCAGTCCGCTTGTGTCGACTGCGTTTTGCACCACCGTAATGCGCTTGGCTGGGAACCCAGCGGATAGGACGCGGACGGCTGAACCATTCGTGTAAGCAAACCACCAGCTGGGGGTCTGTGCGAACGTGCGTTTCCAGCGCTCGCGGAGGCTCGCTGGGTTCCCCTGCAGATTGGCCCCATGACCGAAGAACGCAACCCGTGGTCCACCGGCTGGTCGGGCCGCTAGGAGAAGGTAGTTCAGGGCGAGGCGGTTCGCCTGATCAACGATCACCAGGTCGGCTCGCCGGGCTTGCCGCCACACGGGCTGCCATACGAGGGGTCCTAGGTGGGTGTTGACGACCTGGTGCGCCCACGGGAGTCTGGCTGCGTCGGATCGCTTCGCCACGGCGTCCACGGGCTGCCCGTAGTACAGGCGGAGCTCGATCCGCTGGGCGGCGAGGAGATCGTGGAGCAGGTTGAAGAAGGGCAGCCGATAGCGTGGCAGCCACTCCTGGATAAAGGCGACTGTTCGATCAGGATTCACGCGGTAACCTCCAGAAGTTCCTCATCCTTGGTTCTGGTCCGGCCCGTTTTGGCCTGCTCGCTTGCCGTGGCGAGGTAGGCGCTGGGAGCGCAGGACATTCAGCCTCACAAGCCCGAGCCGAAGGCCGGGAATCCGGTGGCGAAGCAGCCACAGCAGAAGCGCGAGCACGATGAGGACGGCCGCGCGCATCGCGAGCGTGGCTATCAGCGAGTGGCTGACTACCACCTGGGAGACAAACGGCGGTATCACGGCGATAACGACGAAGAGCGCAGCGTGTACCGCGTAGGCGCGGAAGACTTCCGCTGTCCGCAGCAGGCCATCCCGCGAGACCCAGAGCAACATGAACACATGCGCGATCACGGTTGCGATAACCATCGCTGCCGCGGTCGCCTCGAGCTCCCCCGATGCCAGGAACAGCGACACGACCATGGCCGCGAGGAAAACGACCTGGGTGGTCCAGATCATCCGCATCCAGCGCATGGCCTCGGCCGCCGATGCCAGTACTGAATACAAGGTGTTGACGGCCCCGAACGCGCACAGCATTGGAGTTATTGCCGTCGCTGCGTGCCACCGTGCGCCGAGCAGGATAAGCGCGGCCGGCTGCACGAACACCGCGAACGCCCCGAAGACGATCGCGCTGGCACCGCTGGTAACGATGAGCGCTTCGGTCAGCGCTCGCCGGGTACGGTCGCTGCTGCCGCGCACCTCCCGGTACAGCGGGTAGGCTGCCTGCATCAGCCCGACGCTGAACTGATTGGCGGGGAGCGACACGAGCGCGTAGCCGCGGGAAAACAGCCCCGTGGCCGTGCCACCGGCCAGGCGGGCAACGGACCACAGCGGCAGGTTGCCGATCGCGTAGTGCCCCAGGTTCTGGCTGGCCACTTGCGCGGAGAAGGCGGTGAACTCCCGCGCCATGGCCCGGTCGAAGGCCGGCCGCAGCGAAACGCGGGCCCAGACCAGTCCCACCAGCATCGCGACCGCCCCGCGGGCCACCTGCCCTAGCGCCAGCCCGGCCGCGCCCAGCCCCGAGATAGTGGCAGCTGCCCCTACAGCAAAACCTATGAGTGAGGACGTGAGATCGATAAGGGATGCGGCCTGGTAACGCTGCCTGCGTCGCAGCAGTCCATAGGAGAGCCCGGCCGCAGCGATCATAGGCGGCTGCACGGCGAGGATCCGCAGCATCTGCCCCGTGCCAGGGGTCCGAAGCACATACTCGATCGGCCCCGAAAGCGCGATCAGTACGACCGACAACAACACCCCGGATCCGACCGCCAGCGTTAGAGCGGTCCGGGCGCCCCGGTCAGTGAGTTCGGGAACTCGCATAACCGAATCGCCCAGGCCGACCATGCCCACTAGGCCGGCCAGGCCCACGATCGTGAGGGCCAGGGCGTAGCCGCCATAGGCCGCAGGGCTCACCAGCCGCGCGGTGATCGCGGTGTACCCCACCTGCGCTACCAGGAAGATAGATCCAGCGACGTAACTCCAGCCCACCGCATTAAGTGCCCGTGCGCTCAGCGACCGGACAGGGACCGGGGAGGGTTGAAGAGCGAGCGTACGCTTGGCTTGCTTCATCTAGGGAGCGTCCACGGGCTACCCGATGTGCGCTGCCGGCCGGAAGAGCGAGGGCTTTTCGCGGGTGCCTGTTCCTGGATGGCTGTGGCATACGCGTCCAGGTACCCGCGTACGACCGCGTCCGCGCTGAAGGTGGTGACCGCACGGCTTCTAGCGGCCTGGCCCAGCTCGGTGGCGAGCCCCGGATTGGCGAATAGCCGCAGAATCCCTTCGGCGATAGCTCCTGGATCGCGGACGTCCACAAGAAGCCCGCACCGGCCCTCATCGAGCGTCCACGGGATGGCGCCGGACCGCTGGCCCCCGATGACCGGAAGAGCGGCATGCATAGCCTCACACACACTCACTCCGAACGACTCTTCGAGCGAGACGTGGGCGAAAACATCAGCCTCGGCGAGGTGGTACGGAATCGCGGAGTGAGCAACCTCCCCGACGAACTCGACCGCAGCATCGAGTCCGTTCGCCCTGGCCCAGCCCGCCAGCCGGTCAGTCGGGCTGAGCCCAAGACCGACAAGGCGGAGGACAGCGTCGGGGCGGAGCCGCCGCACTTCGCTGAAGGCCCGGATCAGGCTGGCGACATTCTTGAGATCGGTTTGGTCAGCAACATCGAGCACGAGGCGGTGAGCCCTCGTCGTGCGTGGAGCGACTACGGGCAGGGCATCCGAAATGTTCGGCACCACTTTGATGGGCCGCCGGTAGGCCATCTCCCGGCGCCAGCGGTGGGCAAGATATGGGGAGACAGCGGACATCGTCCGGATGCCTAGCCGTGCCCGGTAGGCGAGAATGGTGCGGGCCAGCCGGTAGGCATCGCGATGCAGACGCAGTATCGTCAGCGGGGCATCGTGCGCCGTTACCAGAACGGGGCGGCGCTCGCGCTCGCAGGAAAGGGCGAACTCGTACGTCCAGTGCGCATGGACGATGTCACCCGATGCGAATGCCAGCAAATCGGAGACCGCGCGCCTTTCCGCCGCGAAGAAGTCCCTGGCGCGGTACCGTGCACGCTTCCGGTATGGGCCTATCCGTACGTCCAGGCCTGGTCCGGAAAGGTGCTGCAGATCAGTGACGTCAGGTGTCAAGGCGACGAGGTCCACGGCAAAACCGCGCTCCAGCAGGGCCCTGACGAGCGCGCTGACAGGCTCTGCTCCGTCCCCTCCTCCAACGTCTTTGATGGCCGCGGCGCGCTGGCTGTCTGCACCGCTCAGGTGGGAGGAGAGAGCCGCCGGTGAGGCCGGCCCCACGATGATGATTCGGCCGATGGAGGTCACGGGCGTTCCCCCAGCAACTGGGCCGCGGGCGCGGCCGCAGGGTCGGCCGTGGGTTGCGGCTCGCGAGCCGGGTCCCACACGAGGAGGGCGGCGACCTGTGCCGCCATAACGAAGCTGGGCTGGTAAGTGAGCGAAAATATCACCAGCGCGGTCAGCAGCAGCGCCACGGTCAGCGGTGAGATACCCAGCGCGGCCGCCGCCTGGCGGCGATACTTCCACACGTTCCAGTACAGCAATGCGAGAGCGACCAGGCCGATCAGCCCCAGCCTTAGCACGGTGCCGACGTAGAAGCTGTGCGGGTTCGCTGTGATAACCTGCCCGTCGATGATCCGGCGGTAGCCCGTCCCGAACGGGAAACCGAGCACCAGCCCAGCGGCGGAGTGGTCAGTGGCCAGCAGGTCGGTCCACCCGATCACCCGCCACTGGAAGGTGCTGTGGCTGGCCGTGGTTTCAGCCAGGCTTTGATCGAACACGTTACCGGTTGCCACCCCGGCCACCAGAGCCACGGCCAACGTACCTAGCACCGCCACACCAGTTGCGGCCAGACGCCGGTGCCGGGCCGTGGCATGACGCCGTAGGCTCGCCGCAGCCCAGATGAGGAAGGCCACGGCCAGGACGGCCCAGACGGTCCGCTGCTCGACCACGATCAGGGTGCAGATGGCGGTCGTCCCGAAGACGATCTTGTGCCGCACGCTGATGGTCCGCGATCCCAGCAGGACGATCAGCGCGAAAGCGAGCGCCGCTGCTCCTGCGGCGTTAAGCGGCCGGCCATCAACCAGCTGGCCGTTGACGACGAGTTGGGATGTGGCCGAGTGCAGGCCATGTTTCGCCACCCCCAGCCAGGCCAGCCCCATCGCGCCGAGGGCAAGCGCGTACCACGGCCGGCAGAACCGGGAAGTCCAGGGCCCCGCCGCGACCACGAACGCCGTCGTGATGAGGAGGTACAGCCACTCCCTGGACTCGTTGACCGCATGCTGCAGCCCGAACGTCGCGACGCCGAGCGCCAGGTTCACCGTGAACACCACCCCGGCAACCGCCAGGGGGAACATGATCCGGGCGGACGGCGGCCGGCGGATCAGGTAGATGGCCGTAGCGATCAGCAGCACCACGGCGACCGCGTCGGCCGGGTAGATATGGGTGGTCCCGGCCTTAGCCAGGGACGTGTCCAGGGGGACGGGGGTCGCGAACTCGGCCAGAAACAAGATGGCCACGGCCCGCAGGGCGAGGGCTGGCTTGAGCACGACCGCAACCACGGCGACCGCGAGCAGGAGCAGCGCGCACGCCGCATAGAAGGTGGTCTCCGGGCTCCCCAGGAGCTGCCCGGTCACGGTGACGACCTAGCGGTGCCGCGGGACGGGGCGGGCCGGTTGACACCCGGGTACCAGCGGCCCGCCAGGAGACGGACATACGGCGGCAGCAGGAAGATGGGCCAGCAGGAACCGCCGTGCCGACGCAGAAAACGGACCTGCGAGCGCAGCGGGGTCCCCTTCGGGCTGCGGAAGTACCGCCATCGCACGGACAGCGGGAGGGACGGGTCCAGGTTCACGCTCGCGTGGCTGTTAGCCGCGCACGTACCGACATGGCCAGGGATCAGCACGTTCTCCCCGCCAGCCTGGCGCAGCCGCAGGCCGTAGTCCATGTCGGCGTAAGAGTGCGCGAAACCTCCGTCGATGTGTCCCAGCAGCCGGTAGGTCTCGCGCGGCACCAGTAGAACGTTGCCGTTCACGGCGTCCACGGTGGTCGGCGCATCGGGCGGCGTTACCAGCCCATACCGCAGCGGATGCCAGTCGCGGCGCCGGTGGCCGCCGTAGGTGGTCACCCCGGTGTCGGGATCGCAGACCGAGCCGGCCAGGAGCACCGCACGCTGGGGAAACGCCTCAGCCACGCGCAATAGCCGTCGCAGCGCGTCGGGGTATAGCCAAACGTCGTCGTTCAGCCACAACAGATAGTCCGGGTCTGACCGCATGGCGGATACCTCGGCGGTGGCCATCCCCCGCGCCCAGAACAGATTCCCCGAGGCGGAAATGACCTCGGCGGCCGGGAACGCGGTAGCTACCGCGCTCCCGGTTCCATCAGAGCTTCCGTCGTCTACCACCACTGCTCGCAGCTCGATGCCAGGGGCTTCCTGGGTGAAGTAGCTGCGCAAGCACTCCAGGGTCATCTCCCGCCGGTTGTGCGCGGCCAGGATGGCCACGACACGCCACGGCTGCGTGTCACTGGGGGCAGTACCGGGGCTGTGCGGCCCGGTTAGCGGCTCGATCCGGCGTTCGGCAGGCCGGGACCGTTCCTGGGCGGCATTGGCCATCACTGCTCCCGCCCCGGGGAGCCCGGGCCGCCCCGCGAACCACTGGCCGGCGGCTGGATAAGATCCGCAGGCGCGGCTGTGCCCTGGCCGTTGCTCACCGCTGCGGGCGCAGGAGTATAGCCCGGCCGGCCGGTGCGGTACTCCGACGGCCGGACGGCAAGGTGTGCCGGGGCCAGGACGACGCCGAGGAGGTCGGCGTTCGCATTGCGCAGCATCTCCGTCGCCAGCCGCAGGTCCTTCTGCCTGGCCTCGTCGCCTTGCGCGACGAGCAGAACGGTGTGAGCCGCCGCGCTCAGCTCCGCCGCGACGGCGTGGGCGAGGATCGGGCCTACGTGCACGACGATGTAGTCGCAGGTTCCTTGCCACGTATCCAGGAGTTCAGCCAGCTGGGCCGGCGAGGGCTGCTCTCCGTCCGCTGCTGGCGAGCCGGCTGGCAGGAGGCGGAGGTTTTCGTGGTACTGCCGAAAAGCCGACTGGGGGAGAGTCTCTTCACCGATCACGGCGGTGAGCCCGAGCTGGCTGTCCATGCCGAAGTGACTGGTGATCTGGCCAGCGCGCGCATCGGCGTCCATCAGTAGCACCGAGGAACCAGCTTCCGCCAGGACAAGCGCAAGGTTGATGGCGACTACGGGGCCGCAGTCGCCCGGCGCCAAGCTGGTTACCGCCAGACTCTTGGCCGGATGGGCGCTCAGGGCACGAGCCAGCCTCAGGCGGAGCCTGCGGAACGACTCGGCCGCCGACGAGCCGGGGTCCGCAGCGCGGATGGGCAACCCGGCCCGGCGGATGAGCGATCCTGCCCGTCCCCCCGTGTCTCCGACACTTGTGACCAAGCTGCATCCGGTGCTCGATCGGGCCTCGCCGACGGTCCGTACCCTCAGGTCCGTCTTCTCCCGCAGGATCACCGCTGTCAGCCCAACAGCGAGCCCGACCACAAGTCCGAGGAACAGATCGCTGGTCTTGTGCGAGGAGCTCGGCGCGGTGGGCAGCAGCGCGGGCTTCACCAAAGACAGCCTGAGTGGCGGGCTCACCACTGACGGGCCCAGGCCGACGAAGCGCTGGGCCGTATCGTTAGCGATATCTTGCGCCGCGGCAGCAGAGTCGCCGCTCGCCGTAATGTCGATGACGACGCTGTTTAGCGGCGAGGTGGCAGAGACTTGACGAGAGAGCTGGGACGGGGTTGCCGCCAGGCGCAAGTCGGCGATCACCGCTCGCAAGACCGCGGGGCTGTCTACCAGCGATGCATACGATGGGGTCTGCAGCTGGGCAAGCTCGGCCGCTGCATAGGCGTTCTGGTAAGCATCCACGCCCTCGGCCAGTCTCGTCGGCACGACGATAAGCCCGGCTGTAGCGCTGTAGACCGGAGCCGAGGCGTGGGCCGCCGCAAAGGCTGCCGCTGCAATGGGAACGATGCAGCACACGGTGAACAGCAGCCACCGGGCTCTGATGGCCCTAACGACGTCAGCCGCTGTCATCAGTCACCACGCCTGGTGGTTTCGGGCCCGCTGCTAGCAATCTGGGCACGGGCAGTAGCGGATCGCTGATGGCGGATGCCTCACCCGTCAACGGCACCAGACATGGAGGCCTCCGCGCCACACCAGCGAGGAAGCGAGGGTTGTTGTAGAGGTAGCGCCGCCACAGCCGCCGCGGCTCCTGCGCTAGCCGGAACGCCCATTCCAGCCCGGAC
>JBAPYC010001209.1:0-4663 GCA_049284535.1 Streptosporangiaceae bacterium | reverse complement strand
CCATCACCGCGGCCGCGGCGGACAGGTGGTGCCCGGCGAGCCAGATCCCGGCCGGCAGCGCGACTATGGCCGGGACGCCGGCGACCAGGCCGAGCAGGCCAAGCCCCTCACCGCGCCGCGAAGGAGGCAGCAGTTTGGCGGTGAGCGCGCCGGTGGCCACGCCGCACAGGCCGAAGCCGACCCCGCGCACCAAGCTGACGCCCATCATGACGGCCTGGGGCTCGCGCATGAGCACGGCCAGGGCCGGCGCGCCGAGCAGCACCGCTCCGGCCGCCAGCACCATCCGGTAGCCGAACCACCTGATCGCCGGCGCGGCCGCGGCCTCGGCCGCCACGGTGCCGAGCAGCAGGGACCCGGTGATCAGTCCGGCACCAGAGCTGCCAGCGCCGGACGCCGCCGCCAGCATCGGCATCACCGACAGCAGCAGGAAGAAGCTGGTGAGCACGGTGAACTCGGCCACGAAGGTGGCGACCAGCGGCGCGCTGAGGAGCCGGGGCGGATTCGGCTGCGCCTGGGTCAAGGTGCTTGGCGTCAAAGTGCTCATAGCAGGAACGCTAGAAGACAGCTGGCACCCTGATAAGGTCCGATTTTATGGCGATTGAGTGGTCCGGTTTGAGTCCGGGGCTGCTGGTGCGGCTCGACCGTTCGGCCAGTGAGCCGTTGCGTGCCCAGCTGGAAGCAAGCCTGCGCGAGGCGATCAGGGCCGGCCGGCTCCGCGCCGGGGAACGGCTGCCGTCCTCGCGGGAGCTGGCGCGTGAGCTCGGCGTCTCCCGTGGCATGGTGCAGGAGTGTTTCGGGCAGCTGCTGGCCGAGGGATACCTGACCAGCCGCACCGGGTCCGCCACTCGGGTCGCCGGCATCAGCGGCCAGCAAACCGGTGAGCGGCACGTGGCCGGCCCGGCCACGGTCTGGCCCCCGGCGCCTGCGCCGCCCCGCCAGGCACCGGAACCGCCGCTGATCGCGGATTTCCAGCCCGGCGTGCCGGACCTGTCCAGCTTCCCGCGTACCGACTGGGCCTGGGCCGTCAAGCAGGCGTGCACCGAGGCGGCCGATTCGGACCTGGGATACGGCGACCCGCACGGCAGCCCGGTGCTGCGCGAGGTCCTCGCCGGGTACCTGCGGCGGGTACGGGCCGCCGCCGTCAGCCCGGCGCAGATGATCATCAGCACCGGCTTCGCGCAAGGAATCAACCTGGTACTGCGCGCCCTGGCCCGCCAGGGCGGCGTGACCTGTGTGGCTTTCGAAGACCCCGGCTACGGCAGCGCACAGGCGGACGAAACAATCCGCGCGACCCTGGCCATGGGCCTGCACGTCGCCTACGTGCCGGTCGACGAGGAAGGCCTCGTGGTCAGCGAACTGGCGGCCAGCGGAGCCCAGGCCGTCGTGGTCACCCCGGCCCACCAGTCCCCCACCGGCGTGGTCCTGTCCCCGGCCCGCCGCCACGCCCTGACCGACTGGGCCCGCCACGGCGGTTACGTGATCGAGGACGACTACGACTCGGAGTTCCGCTACGACAAGGAGCCCGTCGGCGCGCTGCAGGGACTGGCCCCAGATCAGGTCTTCCTACTCGGCACGGCCAGCAAGGCGCTGGCGCCCGCGGTGCGCCTCGGCTGGGTCCACGCCCCCGCACCACTGGCCGCCGCCGTCGCCGACGAGAAGGAAATGAGCGACCGCGGCTCCTGCACGCTCGACCAGCTCGCCCTGGCCACCCTGCTCACAGCCGGCCGCTACGACCGCCACCTGCGGCGGATGCGGACGGTCTACGCCGCCCGCCGCACCGCACTGACCGGCGTGTTCGCCAGGCACGCCCCCGGGGTCCAGCTCACCGGACTCGCGGCCGGATTCCAGGCTGTCGCGCTCTTGCCCCCGGGCGCCAACGAGAGGGCAGTGATCGCCGCGGCGCGTGAACGGCGGGTCGGGCTGCACAGCATGGACGACTACCGCGGCAACCCTGACACCGTGGCGCCACCCGCGCTGCTGATGGGCTTCGGCAACGTCCGCGAGCGGGCCATCGAACCCGCCATCGCCGCCGTCGCCGGCCTGCTCAGCTGACCACCGGCCACCGGCGGCCCGCGCCCGGTGCGGCGTTAACCTGACCAATCCGGTAGGAAAGCATTATGCGATTCCAAGTGCTCGACATCCTGCCGTACATCGAGAATCCGGTCACCGGCCGGCTGGTCAGCCCGGCCGAGCGGTACGCGCAGGCACTGGCAGCCGCCCGGCGTGCCGAGGAACTCGGCTACGACGCGGTGGCTCTCGGCGAGCGGCACGCGGGCCCGTTCCTGTCATCCGGGGTGACAGTGCTGCTGGGAGCCATCGCGGCCGCCACCAGCCGGGTCCGGATCCAGACCGGGGTCTGCGTGCTGTCCATCCTCGACCCGGCGCCGATACGTGCTGCGGCCGTGTTGCCGTTGCGGGCGGCAGGCACGTGGGTGCCGGCCGCCGCGAGGCCGAAGACTGGCATGTTGCCGTAGACGGCCTCGTATTCCCGGGCCCGGACACGGAACGTCTCATGCCAGATCCCGACCTCACCCGAATCCCGGACGGCCCGGTTGAACTGCCGCCACGGCTCCAGGTGCGGCAGGTCCTTATCCCGGGAGAACCGGTCCAGGGAATCGAAGTCGCGCCAGTACTGGACCAGTATGGTCGTCCGCCCGAACCACTGCTGGAAGCCCAGGCAGCCTAGTTCGGGATGCCGGCTCAGCACCTCAGCATCTTGGGCATGGCCGTCGCGACCGGCAGCCACTTGCGGATCCGCAGCGGATGGTTGAAGCGCATGCCAATCAGGAAGACGACGAAATCGCCCTCGATATCTGCCGTGAAACGGCCGTCTGGCGATGAGTTTTCGCTCCAGCAGCGGTCAGACGGATGACAGGACGCCTCGTCACGATGACCAAGGAGTACTTCGATGCGGAAGATTACCGCCGGCCTGTTCATCTCGCTCGACGGCGTCGTCGAGGACCCGCAGGACTGGCACTTCCCGTACTACAACGACGAAATGGGCGTGGCCGTCTCTGCCCAGCTGGCCACCGCCGACACGCTGCTGCTCGGCCGCAAGACCTACGACAGCTTCGCTGGTGCGTGGCCGGACCGCGAGGCCGCCGGCGGCGACGACGCCGCGATGGGCAAGGCGCTCGGCGACGCGCGCAAGATCGTGGTCTCCAACCAGGATCTCCAGTTCACCTGGCGCAACACCGAGCAGCTGAAAGGCGACGTCGCCGAGGCCGTCACCGCGCTGAAGAACGAACCGGGCGCAACGGATATCGCGATGAGCGGATCGGTTTCCGTCGTTCGTCAGCTGCTGGCCGCTGGTCTCCTCGACGAGCTGCACCTGCTGGTCCACCCGATCGCCGTCCGCAAAGGCATGCGCCTGTTCGACGAGAGCCAATCCCCGGTCCCGCTACGGCTCGTCTCCTCCCGGGCCTTCGCCACCGGCGTTCTGTACCTCATCTACGCCCCGGCCGGATCGGCTCCTACCGGCACCTACGACGACGCAAAAGCGCACCTGCCCCAGCCTGAGAACAGCTGATATTCCACCCCCGGGCCCGGGTGAACGACCTCACTGCCCAACCTGGCCTGGAGCGTGCCCGCGAACTCGACCTCCAAGAGACGGCCAGTGCAGTGACGATCTGACGCGTTGACGGGGGCTGCGGCGGCCGGGAAGACTCGGCCCGTGACGGAATGGATCTATTTCATACACCCGCCGCGTGATCACTTCGCCGCGACAATGACAGCCGAAGAGAAGGCCGTCTGGGCAGAGCATTTC
Source organism: Streptosporangiaceae bacterium (assembly GCA_049284535.1). Classification (GTDB taxonomy): domain Bacteria; phylum Actinomycetota; class Actinomycetes; order Streptosporangiales; family Streptosporangiaceae; genus Palsa-504. The sequence continues at coordinate 897 of JBAPYC010001209.1, read as the reverse complement.
CAGCGACTGCAACGCCTGCTGGCCAGCGGCCAGCTCATCCTGGCCGGCCCGACCCTGGGAACGGTGAACACCGGCCTGGTCATCTTCAATGCTTCCGACGAGCACGCCGCGCGTCAGGTCACGGCGGAGGACCCGGTGGTCCGCGGCGGCTACGCACTCGAGGAAGTCCGCCCATTTCGGGTATCGCTGCTGCGCGGACGAGACTGACCTCCATCACTGACCATCAGCTGATCTAGTGCACGTGCCCGTAAATACTGTGGCGTATTCCGGGCTTCTCGCGGTGGGGCGAGCGACTCCCCGGCGGCCGTGCGTGGCGGTCGGGGCGGGCCGGTGCCGGCCAGGGGACCCGTGGGCGGGCCGCGATGAGGGCGCCGTCTGGGGTCACGTCGTGCCGGGTGCACACCTGGCAGGTGCGTCCCGGCCCGGCGGTGCGTGATCCCGGCCGCGTTGTGCGTGGCCGGGATGGTCCCGCCGCCGTTGCGGGCGGCGATGCTGGCGGCCGCGACCAGGTCACGGTGCCCGGTGTGCCCGCAGTGCGGGCAGGTAAAGGTTCGCCCGGCGGGCTTGGGTACCCGCCTGGCGCAGGCAGGGCAGGTCGATGACGTGCCCCGCTCATCAACCAGCGTGAGCGTGATCGCGGCGGCTTCGGCCTTATCGGCCAGCACGCGGATCAGGTGACCGATCCGCCAGCTGCGCAGCCGCTGGTTGTGCCGGCGGCCGGCATTCAGGGCGAGCACGCCGCGCGGGTCACCGGCCGCCAGCGTCCCGATCTTGTGCTGCTGCGCCCAGCTGATCACGCTCCTGGCGGCCTCATGCTGAGCCTGCCGCACCCGCCGGTTATGCCGGGCTTCGGCCTGCCGCTGATGGCGCCGGTACCGCCGCCACCGCCGCGACCCC
>JBAPYC010001208.1:0-2113 GCA_049284535.1 Streptosporangiaceae bacterium | reverse complement strand
CACCTGGACAACTCACTCCGGCACCTCGCCGACCTGGCCACGCAGGATCCCAGCCGTGCCTGACGCGCCAGCACCAGCCTCCAGCCCAGGACCGGAGGAGATGGCCGTCAGGCCGATCGAGCCGGTGTCCCGAGTGCTCGCGGACGTGAAGGCGGGCGGCCTCGATCCCGATAATTTATGACCCTGTGGACGAACTGCTCGTCGTCGACGGCGGGTCCGACGGCGGCGGGCCCGATGACGGGTCCGACGACGGATCCGACGACGAAGGCGCCGATGGTGGTGGCGACGGTCGCGTCGGCCCGCGGTGCGTGTGCGTCGGCCTGGGCGTGGGCGAGCTGCTCTGTTGCGGGTTGCTCTGTTGGGGGTCGGTCTGTTGCAGGGTGGGCGCCGGCGAAGGTCCGGCGGATGCTGTCGGGCTGCTTTGCGCCGAGGCGCTCTTCGCCGGCCCGGGCATCGCCGCCAGACTGAGAGCGGCCTTGCTGCCGGTGCCCTTGCTCTTGCCCTGGCCGGGGGCTGACCTGGTCGTGGAGCCAGCTCCTGACCCGCTCGTGCTGTGCGGCTTCGCGCCAACCAGGCCACCCGACTGGCCGGGATCTGGCGTGCCGCCCACGCTCTGCGTCGTCCCCGGTGCCGCCGCGGACTGACGGGGCGCGCCGGTCAGTTTCGGCAAACCGAACGCGGTCGCCGCCCCGACGGCAAGCAGCAGAATCATGGCCGCCGCGCCGACGAGCGCCTTGCGTGAGCGGTGCCACACCGGCCCGGCCGGGCTGTCTTCGTCACCGGAGAGCATCGTGGATACCTGCGGCCGTTCCGGCGGTAGGGCCGGCAGCGGGAAACTGGTGTCCACGGTGTCGTCGGAAGGCCGGGGCGCTGGGACGGGAAAGGCCTCGGAGGGCTTGCGTGCTGGGACGGGGGCTGGCGCGAGAAAGCGCGCGGCACCTACGGCGACCGTGGTTTTGGGGTCGGTGTCAATCGCCGGTACCCGGCCGAACTCAGCCGATATCAGCTGGGAGACGAGCGGGATCCGCGACGAGCCCCCGACTAGCAGGATCGCATCGAGCTGCGTGCCGCCGACGGCTGCCGACTCCAGCGCCCGGTGCAGCGCCTCGATAGTCCGGTCCAGGTCTGGCCGGATCATTTCCTCGAACTCGGCCCGCGTCACCCGGACCCGCTGCGGCACGCTACCGAGCGCCACCGCGACGGTGGTGTCGGTGTCCACCGACAGGGCTTCCTTCGCCTCGGTGCACTCGCGCCGCAGCTGGGCGACCTCGGGAACGATGCACGGATCGTTCGGGTCGATCTGGTTCAGCGGCACCCCGGCGGCGGCGCATACGTGCTCGAACAGCATCTCGTCAAAGGTGACCCCGCCGAGGCTGTCGATCCCTTCGGGCCTGCCCAGGAGCGTGAATTCGGTCGGTGAGTCCTTGCGGACCACAGCGGCGTCGAACGTCCCCCCGCCCAGGTCGTACACGGCCAGGCGGGCGCCGACCTCGACCTGCTCCCGGCAGGCGTAGCCGATGGCGGCGGCCTGCGGTTCGCTCAGCAGCTGCACGCTGCCCAGCCGCGTCATCCCGCCGATGCGGGTAGCCCGCAGGGCCTGCTCGAACAGGGAAATCTTGTACGGACCCCAGCTGGCCGGGCAGGTCAGCGCGACACCTTCGGGAAGCTCACCTTCCCGCTGGTTGACCTGCTCCCATACCCAGCGGACGAGCACCGCGGCAAGCTCATGAGCCTGCCATGGCACCCCGCCCACCAGCAGCGGGATCTCATCACCGATCCGGCGCTTGAACTCCCGCACCACGCGGTCGGGGTCGGTGAGCGCGCGGCGCTCCGCGGCCTCGCCGACCACCAGCGAGCCATCACCGGGCAAGAACAGTACCGACGGTACGGCGGGCGAGCGGCTGCCCAGCGAAACGACATGGGTACCCAGCTCGCCCACGGCCGGCCGGTATAGCGCCGCAGCGGTATATGTCGTGCCGAGGTCGATCCCCAGCCAAAACGTCATCGTCATCACCCTCCCCAATGCGGGCGCTCCCCAGCACCCCACGGACGCCCCAGGAAACCTTCCGGAAACGTCCCGAAAAAAAGACGCCGATACGGGCCGTCGCGTTGG
>JBAPYC010001207.1:0-15338 GCA_049284535.1 Streptosporangiaceae bacterium | reverse complement strand
CATCCGGGCGGCATCCACATCGAGTTCACCGGCGACGACGTGACCGAGTGCATCGGCGGCGGCCATCACATCACCGAAGACGACCTGGCTTCCCGGTACGAGACCACGTGCGATCCGCGGCTCAACCGCAGCCAGTCGCTTGACCTGGCGTTCCGTGTGGCCGGCCTGTACCGTGACCATCTGCGCGACAGCTAGAACCCGGCTCGTTCGGCCCGGTTACCGCGCGCAGGTCAGCGGACCGCGCCCAGGGTGAGGCCGTCCACCACCCGCCGCTGGACGATCAGGGCCACCACCAGTACCGGGACCACCGCGATGAGCGAGCCGGCCATCAGCAGGTTGTAGGAGACCTTGCTGATCTGGCCGTCGAAGATGGTCAGCCCCTGGGAGATCATCATCAGCTTCTCGCTGTTGGTGACGACCAGCGGGAACAGGAAGTTGTTCCAGTTCTGCAGGAACGCGATGATCGTGAAGGCGGCGGTCATCGGCTGGGCCAGCGGGCGGTAGATGCGCCAGAAGATGCGCCACTCCGATGCCCCGTCGATGCGGGCCGCCTCGCCGAGCTCGAGCGGCACGCTGAGGAAGAACTGCCGGAACAAAAAGGCGCCCAGCGCGGAGGCCAGGTTCGGCACGATCAGCCCCTGGTAGGTGTTGACCCAGCCGACGTCGGCCAGCAGCTGCACCACCGGCACCAGCACCACCGTGAACGGGATCATCAGCCCGCTCAGGACCAGGTAGAACAGGACCCGCTTGGCCGGGAAGTCGAACATGGCGAAGGCGTAGCCGGCCAGGATGCCGGTCAGGATCTGCCCGGCCGTGGTGGTGATGGAAAAGATCGCGGTGTTGATGAAGAACCGGCCGAACGGCGCGGCCGTCCAGGCCGCCGACAAGTTCGACCACTGCAGGTGGGTGGGGATCAGCGGCGCGTTCGGGTCGATGATCTCGCCGTTGGTCTTCAGCGCCGAGGCCAGCATCCACAGCAGCGGGAACACCACGATGAGAACCGACACGCCGATCAGGGCGTAAACGGTGACCCGGGTTCCCAGCCTTATCCGCACGCCGGCCTCCTCACGTGGCCTCCGTCCGCGCCGCACGGCCCACCACGACCAGCTGGACGACCGTGACGACGATCGAGATACCGAACAAGATCACGGCCATGGAGTCGGCCAGCCCAACGGAGCCGCCCGCGCCCAGGCCGAAAGCCTCCTGGTACACGTAATACAGCGCCGTCTGGGTGGCGCCCTGCGGACCGCCGCCGGTGAGCACGTAGATCTGGGTGAAGGCCTGCAGCCCGTTCAGGGTGGCGATGATCGCGATCAGCACGGTCTGGTGGCGCAGCAGCGGCAGCCGGATGTAGCGCAGCCGCTGCCAGGCTCCGGCCCCGTCGACGCTCGCCGCCTCGACGACGTCCCTGGGCAGCGATTTCAGCCCGGCCAGGTACAAGATGACGCACTCGCCGAAAAATTGCCAGGCCCCGAACGCGATCACGGCGATCAGCGCGGTGCTCGGGGTGGACAAGCTGACCTGGGGCAGCCCGACGGCGGACAGCAGCCGGTTGAACAGGCCGGTGTCCGGCTGGAACAGGGTGAACCAGATGAACGCGGTTGCTACCGGGGGGACCACGATCGGGATGATGAAGAAGGCCCGCACCCGGTCAACACCGGGCAGCCGCACGTCGAGCAGCAGCGCGATGGCCAGGCCCAGCAGCATGCACACGACCACGAACCCGACCGTGAACACCGCCGTGACGATGAGCGCGTGCCCGCCGCCGGTGCTGAACACGGCGCTGTAGTTGGCCAGGCCGGAGAAGGTCAGGTTGGTGCCGAAGATGTTCCCGCGGTACAGGCTGCGCTGGAACACCAGCACCAGCGGCAGCACCGAGAAAATAATGGTGAGCGCCAGCACCGGCAGGACGAACGCATACGCCGTGCCCCAGTGCCGGTTACGCCGGCTCGGCGCGCGCCAGCGGGCGCGCGCCGAAGCCGGGGCGATGGAACTGCGCGGGCGGACCCAGCTGGGCACCCGTTAGGAACCGGATCCGCTGGCGATGGCCTGATTGCCGGCGGCGGCCGCCTTGGCCAGCGCCTGGGACGGGCTCAGGTTGCTGGTCAGGGCCGCGTTGATCTCGGTGGCCAGGGCCAGGGAGATGGCCGTGTAGGCCGGCACCGTGGGCCGGGTGTGGCCGCTGTTCAGCTGAGCGGCGAAGACCTTATAGGTCGGCTGGGACGCGGATTCCTTCTGGACCAGCGGCTGCGACAGCTGGTTGGGCGCGCTGGGCAGGCCGCCGCTGACCGAGGTGAGGTAGGCGCCGGTGGAGGGTGAGCCCAGCCACTGCACAAACGTGGTCGCGGCCGCGTTCGCCGACGAGCCGTGGTCGAACACGCTGGCCACGCCGATGCCGATGTTGGTGGCCGACTTACCGGAGGTACCCGCTGGAAGCTCGGCCACCCCGTAGCTGACCTTGGCCGTGTTGAACTCCGACACCGCCCACTGACCCTCGACGATCATGGAGACCGCGTCGCTGGCGAAGGCCGGCGCGCCGTCGTAGCTGCCAGCCTGGGCGTAGCTGGTGGTGGGAGCGGCGTGGTCCTTGCGCACCAGGTTCTGCCACAGGGTCAGCGAGGCGACGCCCGCCGGGCTGTCGAAGGCGGTCTTGGTGTCGTCGGAGTTCAGGAACTGCCCGCCGTTGGACCACAGCACGCTCTCCCAGTCATAGGAGATCCACTCGTCGGTGCCGAACGGGACGTAGATGCCGTAGTGGTGCTTGGCCGGGTCGGACAGCTTGATCGCGTCCGCTTCCAGCTGGGTCCAGGTTGTGGGCGGGGCGCTGATGCCGGCCTTGGCGAAGTCCTTCTTGTTGTAGAACAGGACGTAGTCGCCCACCCCGCCCAGCGCCAGGCCGAGCTGCTGGCCCTTGTAGAACAGCGCGGACTTGATCCCCGGGTACAGCGCGTTCGTCTGCGACGTCACGGACTTGCTCAGGTCCACCACCTTGCCGCTCTCGGCCAGCAGCGGCAGCGCGGACGGATCCTGGCCGATGACCACGTTGGGCTCGGTGCCGGACTTGATCGCGGCCACTTCCTTGGCGGTGGTCTCGTCGGCGCTGGCGATGTACTGGCCCTGGACCTTGATGTTCTGGTGCGTGGCGTTGAAGTGCGAGTCCAGCCAGTTGATCTCGGCCTGGGTGGACGAGCTCCAGTAGGTGATGGTCACCGGCTTGCCGGACGCCGCGCTTGAGGATGACGACGACGAGGAACTGCAGGCCGCCGCGGTCAGGGCCAGCACTACCGCACCCGCCACCGCCACCGGCCGCCGGGGAACCAATCTGTGGAAACGCACCGTAACCTCCGCCTCCGTGTTGTGCATGTACACCGACAGAAGGAGGAAGCTATCGCATTGGTAGGCAATAGGCTAGATGAGGCAGGTCACAGTCCGGATCCGCTAGCGGTGCCGAGCGCCCGGGTGGCGCCGGCGGGCACCATGGCCGCGGCCGCCAGCGTGCGTGCGGCTTCGAGGGACCCGACCAGGGGGTGCAGCGCGAAGGCGCGCAGCGCGTCGGCCGCCGACCCGGTCAGGGCGGCCGCGGCGATGGCGTGCTCGCAGCTCTTGACCGTGGCCATCAGGCCCAGTTCGTGCTCCGAAGGCGGCCCGGCCGGGAGCGGCACGGCGCCGCCGGAGTCGACCCGGCACACGGTCTCGATCACCGCGTCCGGAGGCAGCGCCGGGATGGTGCCGCCGTTGCGGACGTTCAGGATGAGCCGGGCGGCTGGCTGGCTGCCCCCTGCTCTGCTGGCCGGCGCCCTGCCGGTCAGGGCGCTGGCCAGCCCGAGGGCGATGGCCTCGTATCCGCCCGCTGTGACGTCGGCGTCGTCTCGTTCGCCGGAGCGCAGCTCGGCGAAGTAGCTGCGATTGCGCTCGTCGTGGGCCGCCGCCCATAGCGCCGCGGCCTGGCCGGGTGATGCGGCGGCCGCGGTGAAGAACCGCTGCTGCTCGGCGCGGACGTGCTCGGCCCGGGTCCGGCCGGCCGCGAGCACGTCCCGCAGCGCCTCGGAGCGGGCGTAGTACCAGTACAGGTACTCGTTCGGGATCGTGCCCAGGGCCTGCAGCAGGTCGGCGCCGAACAGCCGCCCTTCCTCGGTCCGGTTCAGCGCGCCCGGATCGGCCAGCAAGCCCGGCAGCAGGTCGGTGCCGTCCACGCGCAGGCTACGGAGCCAGCCGAGATGGTTGATCCCCAGGTAGTCGACCTCCACCCCGTCGGGCATCTCGGCCACCCGGGAGCCCGGATCTACCCCGGCCGCGGCGCAGGCCCGGCGGACCAGGCCCGCGGGGGAGTCGCAGACGCCGATAACCCGCGGGCCGAGCGTGGCCGCCATGACCTCGGTCACGATGCCGGCCGGGTTGGTCATGGAGATGACCCAGGCCTGCGGGGCCAGCTCGGCGATGCGCCGCGCGATCGCGTCGACCACGGGCACGGCGCAGGCCGCGTAGGCCAGCCCGCCGGCCCCGACCGTCTCCTGCCCTATCACGCCGGCGTCCAGCGCGGACCGCTCGTCGCTGACGCGGCCGTCCAGACCGCCTTCCCGCAACGCGGCGAAGATCACATCCGCCCCGCGCAGGGCGGTGTCGAGGTCGGTGGTCGTCCGCAGCGGCAGGCCATCGCCGGCCAGCACGGAGGCGATGACACCGAGCCGTTCGGGTACCACGTCGTACAGCACGACCTCGGCGGGAGCCAGGTCACTGGCGGCCAGCTCCCGGCAGATCAATGGCACCCGGAATCCGCCGCCCCCGAGGATGATGACTCGCACGCCACGACCCTATCGGGCAGACTGGCGTGATACTCGATCACCGGGGCCCAGCGGGAGAGCGGGATGAGCGACCAGTACGACCTGTTTGTGCACGGCACCGTCTTCTTCGACGTGGTCTTCACGGGGATGGAGACCTTGCCGGTGCGCGGCACCGAGCTCCAGGCCTCGGGGATGGGGTCGTGCCCGGGTGGCATCGCCAACCTCGCCATCGCCGCCAGCCGGCTGGGCGTGCGCACCTGTCTGGCCGCCGCCTTCGGCGACGACGTCTACGGGGATTTCTGCTGGTCGACGCTCACCGAGCAGGAAGGCGTCGACCTGACCTACTCGCGCCGGTTCGCCGACTGGCATTCCCCGGTAACCGTCTCGATGGTCGTCGACCGGGACCGGGCGATGCTGACCCACATGCACCCGGCGCCCGTGCCCAGCAGGGAGCTGCTCGCGGTCATCCCCCCGGCCCGGGTCGGCTTCGCCCACCTCGATCCCGAGCCACGCGAGTGGTTCGCTACCGCCGCGGCGGCCGGGATGCTGCTGTTCGCCGACACCGGCTGGGACCAGGACGAGAAGTGGTCACCCGCCGTCCTGGACCAGCTGGAGAACTTCCACGCCTTCCTGCCCAACAGCGTGGAGGCGATGGCCTACACCCGCACCGACGACCCGCACGACGCCCTGCACGCGCTGGCCGACCGGGTGCCCATCGCGGTGGTCACCTGCGGCGGCCAGGGCGCCATCGCGGTGGACTCCATCACCGGCGAGCAGGAGTGGGTGCCGGCGCTGCCGGTCAACGCGCACGATCCCACCGGGGCCGGTGACGTCTTCGGGGCCGCGTTCGTGCTCGGCACGCTGCGTGAGTGGCCGCTGCGCCAGCGGCTGGCGTTCGGCAACCTGTGCGCCGCGCTCTCCGTCCAGTACGTGGGCGGATCGCTGGCCGCGCCGGGCTGGGGCGACATCATCGACTGGCTGGCCCGGACCCGGGCCAAGGCCGCCGACGGCTCCAGTCATGCCGCCGAGCTGGCCAAGGCCTACGGGTTCGTCACCGACGTGCTGCCGGCCTCCGGCCGGATCTCGGTGCGGCGGGCGCGGGCCACCATCGCCCGCACCTCAGACGCGCAGACTCACCTGCCCAGTTCTGAGCGCTTACTCGAAGGAGGGCTTGCGGTCCCGGCTGCGCTTGAGCTCGAAGAAGCCGTCCGCCTGGGATACCAGGACCAGGCCGTCCCACAGCTCGCCGGCCGCTTCGCCCTTCGGGGCCGGCGTGATGACCGGGCCGAACAAAGCGTTGCCGCGGATGCGCAGGACGGGTGTGCCGACGTCCAGGCCGACCTGGTCGAAGGCATCGTGGTGTGAGGCCTTGATCGCGTCGTCGAACTCGGTGCTCTCCGCCGCGCTAGCCAGCGACTCCGGCAGCCCGGCCTCCGCCAGGGCCTCCGGGAGCACCTTCGGGTCATCGCGACGGCCCTCGTTGTGGAACCGGGTGCCGATCGCGGTGTACAGCGGCCCGAGCACCTCAGGCCCGCTGTGCTGGGCGGCCGCGGCGCAGACCCGGACCGGGCCCCAGGCCTTGCTCATCCGCTCGAGGTACTCCGCGCTCAGGCCCTCACCCTCGTGCTGCTCGAGGTTCAGGTAGGCCAGCGACATGATCTTCCATTGGGTGTGCACCGGCCGGACCTTCTCGACCTCCAGGATCCAGCGGGAGGTGATCCAGGCCCACGGGCACAGTGGATCGAACCAGAACTGCACGTCTTCTGTGGACTGCGACTGCTCCGTCATGACCGGGCCAACCCCTGCCCTCGGCGGGCTATTCCCCTTTTCCGGCAATGTCGTTAGCCTTGCTCGGCTTTGTGCGTCGTGACCAGGTGCTTTGGTGGGCTCCTCGAGCCGCTCAGGCTCAGCCGGTCCAGGGGTGACGTCGTCCTGGGTGAGATACGCGTACATTAAAGCCCGATATGCCGTACTTCGACGGAGTGACCGGACGCGTCTATTACCGGGCCTGGCGTGCGCCGGAGCCCCGCCGCGCCGCGGTGGTGTTCCTGCACGGGTTCGGCGAGCACTCCGGGCTGTACCACCGGCTCGGCGACGCCCTGACCGGCGCGGGCATCGACCTGTGGGCGCTGGATGAGATAGGCCACGGGCTGACCGAAGGCGACCGGGCCGTGATCCGGTCGATCGACGACCTGGTGCACAACGGCCGCCGCCTCGCTGCCCTGGCCGAGGCGGCTCAGCCTGACAGCTCACTGTTCCTGGCCGGGCATTCCCTGGGGGCCGCCGCCGCCGCCGTCAGTGCCTCGCGCGACCCGTCGTCCTACCGGGGCCTCATCTTGTCCGGTGCGGCGATCTCGCCGCTGGACTGGGTCACCGCGCTGGCCGCGGGCGGGGAGCTGACGCTCGAGCTGGACCAGCTCTCCGCTGATCCGTTCTACCTGGACGAGCTGGAAAACGACCCGCTGGCGTTCACCAGTGCCGCCGGTGCGCAGAGCCTGCTCGGCACGTTGCCGCCAGCCTGGGCCGAACTCGACGCCAGCTTCGCCCTCGTCTCGCTGCCAGTGATGTTCGTGCACGGCCGCGACGACCCCGTGGTGCCGGTCGGCGTGGCCCGCGACTGGTCGGCCCGCATCCCCGGTGCCCGGCTGGCGGAGTTCCCGGGCGCCCGGCACGACATCCTGAACGAGACCGTCCACCGCGAGGTCGCCGCCGCCATCACCGCCTTCGTCCGCAGCCTCGCCTAAGAAGGCGCCCGCATCTTCGCCAAGCTGCGCCTGCACGACCGGCGCAGGCCGTCGTGCTGGCCTATGAGACCGGCCCGGTCCAGCCGGGGGAGCGAGAGATGCCGCTACAGGACCGCGTCGGCTAGCAGGGTGACCTGGTCGTGCGCGGATGAGGTCGGGACGAAGATGAGCTCGTCGCAGCCGGCCGACTCGAACGCGGCGGCGTAGCCCTGCGTCATCTCGGCGCTGATGGCCGCCCCGGCCGCGATCTGCTTGGCCACGTCCCCCATGAAGGCGTAGTAGTGCAGCAGGTAGTTGTCCGCCACGTTACGGGAGTCGGAGCCGAGCGCGAAGTAGGCGAGCGAGAGCTTGCGCGGCTTGCCCGGCCGGCCCGCTTCCTGCCAGGCCTTGTCGACACCGGCCGCGGCCTGGGCGAACATGTCGGGTGTGCCGCCGCCCATGATCCACCCGTCGCCGAACAGCGCCACCCGGCGGAAGGATGCCTCGGCCATGCCGCCCAGTATCAGCTCGGGGCCGCCGCGCCGCACTGGCTCCGGGCCGATCGCGCCGGCTGTGCCGTAGCGTTCGCCGGCCCAGATCCGCTTCAGCTCCGTCAGCTGCTCGTCCATCCGGCGCCCCTTGCCCGTGGTCGGCAGCGAGCTGGCCGCGAAGTCGTCGTCGCGGCCGCCCAGGCCGAGGCCGAGCACCAGGCGCCCGCCGGAGAGCCGGTCGAGTGAGGCGGCCTGCTTGGCGAACAGCGCCGTGTTGGTGTACAGCGGCGCCAGCAGCACGCTGGTGGTGAGCCGGATCCGGCTGGTCACCGCCGCGGCGGCGGCCAAGGTGATCAGTTCCTCGTAGTTCGGGTACACCAGCCGGCCGATGGTGCCCAGGGTGCTGAACCCGGCTGCCTCGGCGTTCTTGGCCCAGTCGATGAGCCTCCTGCCTTCGGTCCCCGGCACCGTGTTGGGAATGCCGATTCCGACGTCCACGCCGCACCTCCGCTGGGCTTGCTCACCGAACAGGACACCTCCATCCAAGCATCCCGGCGGCGTCCGTGCCCGGAACGCTGGCCTAAGACCAGCGGCCCAAGAACAGTGGCGGGAGAACAGTGGCCTAAGACCAGCGGCTGACGGTCAGGCGGGAGAACCCGGCGATGGCATCGATATCGAAGCGGGCCGGGGCCGCGGCCCAGCCCGGCGGGCTGATCACCGTCCCGCCGGCCACCCCGGTCAGGTTCTGGTCGCCGTCTGACACCTGCGACGCACCGCCGCCGACCGTCACCCGGGCCGGCACGCCATCCGGCAGGCTGAGCCGGAACTGGCTCACCCCGCCTGCGAGCACGAACGGCAGGGTCCCAGCTGGCCGGGGCAGGCTCAGGTCCAGGATGTCCGAGCCCGCGCTCACCACGATCCCGGCCAGCTTGCCGCCGCGCAGGTCGGCGTCGGTGCGCTGGGTGCCGCCGGCGAAGTCCAGGCTCCACGTGACAGCCGAGTTGAGCACCACCGTCACCGGGCCCTGGGCCTGGCCGCCGGCCAGCGAGAGCACGATGATCCTGGTACTGGTGAGTACCGGCCGGACCGGGCCGCCCTGCGGGGTCGAGACCCGCAGCAGGGTGCCGCCGAGCCGGGCCATCCTGACCTGCAGGTCGGTCGTACCCGAGGCGATCTTGAGCGCGGCGCTGCTCCGCCCGGCGGTGGCCACCGACGCCGCGTCGGCCGGCGCGGACCTGGTCAGGGCGATGGCCGTGCCCGCAATACCCACGGCCAGCACCGCGGCGGCGATCGGGACCGTACCCCGGCTTAACAAACCCGGCATGCTTCGCACGCTGCCCACCTTAGGGTGTTTCGCACCGCTCCGGGCAGACGGCGCGCAACGTTCAGATCTCGCCGCGGCACATGCCAATCAGCCGGCTGAGCACCGCTCCGTCGCTCACCCGCAGCCCGTCGTGCTCGTACTCGCTGGTCACCCAGGCCTGTAGGCCGCGGATGGCGCCGGCGGTCTGCATCGAGAGCTCGCGGTCCACGTACATGTCGTTGTAGTAGACGGCGGCCGCCACCGGCACCTCGTTCGCGGCCAGCCGGGTCGGGTCGTATAGCGGCGGCCAGTTGTCGCGTTCGGCCAGGCTGTCCGCAGCCTCGCGCAGCGGGCGCAGTACCGGGTCCGCGTCGATCATCCACGGATAGACCATCTCGCCGGTGAAGTACAGCGGAGCGGTTCCCGCGAGGGCCGGGCCCGGGTCGAACTCACCGAACTCCGTCCTGATCCGCTCGGCCGCCCACCGGGTCGCGCCGCCCTGGGCGTAGCAGGCCTCGTGCAGGACCGCGTACAGCGGCCTGGCGGAGAAGCTGAGCTCCTCCATGACCTGGTAGAGGAAGGCGTCGGACAGCTCGTCGTCGTCGGAGAACGGGTCCTCAAGCAGGTAGTGCATCCAGTGGCTGCCGTTGCTCTGTCCCAGCATGGCCCCGATCGCCTGGAACGCCTGCACCGTCAGCGGCGCCCCGTCAGGCAGCCGGACATCGTGATCGGCCAGGTAGGAGGCGATCCGGCGGGCCCGTTCCACGTCGGCGGGATAGCGCTCGTAGTGCGCCGCGTTCTTGCGGGCCACGGTGCGGTAAGTGTGCCGGTACACCTCGTCGGCCGTCGCGCTGAGCCCGGGCAGGCCGCCGGTGATGAACGCCTCCCGGATGCCGTGCGGGGCAAACGACAGGTAGGTGACCGTGCACATGCCGCCAAAGCTCTGCCCGAGCACCGACCACGGCTGGTCGGTCAGCTCGCGCCTGATCAGCTCGGCGTCCAGGACGATGCTGTCAGCCCGGAAGTGAGACAGGTAATCGGCCTGGGCCCGGGGATCGAGCCGGGCCAGCGTCTTGCGGTTGGCGGGGGAGGAGCGGCCCGTGCCGCGCTGGTCCAGCAGCAGCACCCGGAAGTCCCGCAGGGCCCGGTCCAGCCAGGAGTCGCGGCCCTCCGGGCGCGGCGCCGCGGACCCCGGTCCGCCCTGCAGGAACAGCAGCCACGGCAGGTCGGCATCGGCCCGGTCGCTGGCCACTACCTCGCGGGCGTACACCTCGATCAGCTTGCCGTCCGGCCGCAGGTGGTCCAGCGGGACGCCGAAAACGTGGTCTGTCAGCACGGTGCCGGGATGGCGGTAGCTCGTCACTGTCCGACGGTACCGGACCTCGCGCAAGTAGGGTCATCGCCATGGGAAGCGCGATCCGGCCGGTCAGCGTGGCCGAGCGGCGTGCCCGGCTGGCGGTCCGCCATCACCTGCGCGAAAAGGCCGGCACCGTAGCCGACGCGGTCACGGGCATCATCGCGCTGCACGGCACCGATCCGGCGTCGGTGTACCTGTCCGCCCAGGCCCGGACCCGGGACGCCGGCATACCGGCGATCGAGCGGGCCTTGTACGACGAGGGCGCGCTGGTGCGGATGCTTGCCATGCGCCGGACCGTGTTCGTGGTCCCGGCAGACCTGGTACCGGTCATCCAGGCCGCCTGCACTGACCAGATCGCCGAGCGGCTCCGCCGTCAGCTCACCAAGGTGGTGCGGGAGGCCGGCATCGCGGCGGACGCGGAGGCGTGGCTCCGCGAGGTCGGGGACGGCACGGTGCGCGCGCTGGCTGACCACGGCCCGGTCACCGGCGCCGAGCTGGCCAGGCACGAGCCCCGGCTGCGCACGCAGATCATCGCCGCCGAGGACAACCCGTACGGCGGGGCGGTGAACCTGACCACCCGGCTGCTCACCGTGCTGTCGGCCGAAGGCCTCATGGTGCGTGGCCGGCCCCGCGGCGGCTGGACGTCCATGCAGTTCACCTGGTCGGCCGCCGAGCGGGCCGAGCTCCCTGCCGCCGGCGCGCGCGCCGACCTGGCCCGCCGCTGGCTGTTCGCGTTCGGTCCGGCCCCGATCTCGGACCTGCAATGGTGGACCGGCTGGACCGCCGCCCAGACCCGGCAGGCGGTGGCCCAGCTCGACACCATCGAGGTGGATCTCGACGGCACCGCCGGCCTCATGCTCACCGCAGACGAGACGCCGGATCAGGCCCAGCCCGGCTGGGCGGCGCTGCTGCCCGCCCTGGACCCCACGCCGATGGGCTGGCGCGACCGGTCCTGGTTCGCCGGAGAGCACGCGCCGGCGCTGTTCGACCGGTCGGGGAACATCGGCCCGACCATCTGGTGGGACGGCCGCATCGTGGGTGGCTGGGCGCAGCGCCCGGACGGCGAGATCGCGGTCCGGCTGCTGGAGGACACCGGCGCCGAGGCCGAGACGGCCATCGCCGCCGAAGCGCGACGGCTCGGCAGCTGGCTGGGGCCGGCCCGGATCATTCCCCGCTTCCGCACCCCGCTGGAACGTGAGCTGGCCGGCCAGCGCTAGTTCGCACCGGAGTTTCCAGATTTCTGGAAAAACTCCAGACCGCCTACGAAGTAGCCGCTGTGAGACATAAAAATCTCAGGCGGGGAAGTATCCCGCCATGGTTACTTTCATCATCGTGCTGATCATCATCGGCGCTATCGCTGGCCTGGTCGCCCGTCTGCTTCTCCCTGGCCGTGACTCCCTCGGGATCCTCGGCACCATCATCCTCGGCATCGTGGGTTCGTTCATCGGCGGGTTCCTGCAGAACCTGATCGAGTACCACACCGCGAGCATCCACAGCTTCCATACCGTGGGCATCATTGGCTCGATCATCGGTGCCTTCGTCCTGTTGCTGCTGCTCCGCGTGTCCGGCCTGGAGCCGGGACACCGCCGTTACCGCTAGTCCCGCCATTGTTAGAGAGAGCCAACCGCCGGAACAGCGGCACGGGTTCCGGCAGCCGACCGTCGCGGCCGGGCGCGCACTGGACAGTGATGCGCCCGGCCGCGTCAGGCAGGAATGGGACCAGTTCGCGGCCCAGCGCCGAACACGCCGCGAACAGCACGCCCAGCACCGCGTCGAGTTCCGGATCGGTGCGGGAATCGTCGGCCAGGGCCCACGGCCGGGCCTGGTTCACGAAGCGGTTTGCCTCATCCGCGATGGCCCAGACCGCCGCCGTGGCCCGGCGGAAGTCGAACTCCTCCAGCGCCGCGGCGGCCGCGTCAGCCGCCCCGTGGCACGCCGCCAGCAGCGCCTCCGCACCGTCCGGCGCGCGCTCCGGGACCGCGGGTGGATAGCCACCGCGGTAGCGGTGGATCATCGAGACCACCCGGTTGACCAGGTTGCCCAGGCCATTGGCCAGCTCGTCATCAGACCGGGCGATCAGCCGCTCGACGGTGAAGTCCGCATCGCCTACCCGCGGCACCTCGCGCAGCAGCCACCAGCGCACCGCGTCCGTCCCGTACTCGGCGGCCAAGGCGGCCGGCTCGGCCAGCGGTACCCCGGCGGACTTGCTGATCTTCCGCCCGCTGGTGGTCAGGTAGTCGTGCACGAAGATGCCGGTGGGCAGCGGCTGTCCCGAGGACAGCAGCATGGCCGGCCAGTAGACGGCGTGAAACCGCAGCACGCCCTTGCCGAGCAGGTGAATCCGCCGCTCGGCGCCGCTCCACCACTCGCGGTAGACGTCCGCGCCGGGACCCAGTGCGGTGACGTAGTTGCACAGGGCGTCGAACCAGACGTAGATCACCTGGCTGGGGTCATCGGGTACGGGAATGCCCCATCCGCCCGCCCGTTCGGCCGGTCGCGAGACTGAGAAATCCGCCAGGCCGGCGTCGATGAACGCCAGCACCTCATGCCGGCGCCCGGCGGGCTCGATCCGCAGCCGCCCGGAGCTGATCGCCTCCCGCAGCGGGCCGGCATAGCGGGACAGCCGGAAGAACCAGTTCTCCTCGGCCACCGGCTGGGGGAGCGTGCCGTGGTCCGGGCAGCGGCCATCGCGGAGCTCGGCCGGGCTGTAGAACTGCTCGCAGCCGTTGCAGTACAGGCCCTCGTACCGCTTGCGGTACAGATCTGCCGCGCAGGCCCGCCAGAACCGCTCGACGCCCGGGCGGTGCCGCGGATCACGGCTGGTCCGGATGAAATCGTCCACGGTCAGCGAGAGCGGCCCGGCCAGGCCGGCGAACACCTCGGCGTTGCGGTCAACGAACTCGGTCACCCCGATACCGGCCGCCTGCGCGGCGAGGACGTTGTTCAGCGAGTTGTCGTCGGTCCCGGCGCCGAACCTGACCGCCTCGCCACGGCCGCGGCGGAACCGGGCCAGCACATCGGCCTGGACATACTCCAGTGCGTGCCCGATGTGCGGGCGCGCGTTGACGTAGGGAATGGTGGTGGTGATATAGGTATGCGGCGCGGTCATCGCAGCCTCCTCATCTGGGGGCTCCGAGCGCCAGAAATACGTCGAGGCCCCATAGCAGGGCCTCGGAAGTCAGAACGTCCGGACGCGTCAGCGGCCCCGCGAGCGGGGCATCATGACCTGTCGTCCGTAGCTATTCACGTATACCAGTGTAGCTAGGACCACGGCGTGACGGGCCGGGCCACGTGCTCGCCGTCCACGGTGACGTCGATCCGCTCGCCGAAGAACGCGACCAGGCCCCGGACCGGCGCGGCATCGTGGCGTGGGTCCTCATAGGTCCAGGCGATGTCGGCCATGGCCGGCACGGAGAAGTACGACGCCTGGCCCTTGTAGGCGCAGAAGGTGCGGGTGCTGCTCGGGACCAGCTCCGCACCGATGTCCTCCCGCGGCAGGTAATAGCGGGTGGGCAGCATGGTCTCGAACAGCAAGGCCGGCCGGATGCTGTCGGCCAGCAGCTGGCCGTCCAGTTCCAGCCGGATGTGCCGCGAGCTGGGCAGCACATCGATGCGGTGGAACGGGTCACGGGGATGCGCCACATTCAGCTCGTCCTCCTCGTACCAGGCGTCGAAGGCGCGGAAGTCCAGCTCCACATACCCGGCGAGGTCGGCGTCGGCCAGCCGGAACGCGGCCGCGCCGCGGGTCTGCCCGCCGGCCAGCAGGTCGGCCGGCTCCCCGTCCGCCGTGTGCACGGCGAACGGGATCGAGGGATCGAGCACAGGCCGGCTGGACACGTCCGGCATCCAGTGCCCGGCGTCTTCGGCGGCCGGGACCGCGGCCGGCACCGCCGCCGTTTGGGCCGGCCGCAGCTCGCCGCGGATGTCCGCGGCGGGCACGGCGTACGACGGAACCACGCGCCGCGGCTCCCACACCAGCACGGCCCGGGTGGTGTCCAGCACCGTGGTCCCGCCCAGGACGGCGCGGATGCGCTTGGCTGTCGGCTCGTAGCGCACCTCGCCGAATCTGCTCGCCAGCAAGCTGCGGATCTGTGTGCTCATCACGCCCCCTCGTCGCAGGTCATACAATAACGCCGGTGCGCCTAGGGGTTAATGTCCCGAACTTCGGTCCCGGCACCAGCCCGGACATCCTGCGCCGCTGGGCGCTGACCGCCGAGGGCCTCGGCTTCGACCTGCTCATGATCTCCGACCATGTCGCGGTGACCCCCGACGTGGCCGGGCAGTATCCGGCGCCGTTCTACGAGCCGTTCACCACGCTGGCCTGGCTGGCCGGGCAGACCCGGGACATCCGGCTCGGCACCACCGTGCTCATCGTGCCCTACCGGCATCCGCTGCTGATGGCCCGGATGGCCGCTAACCTCAACGACCTGTCCGGCGGACGGCTGGTGCTCGGCGTGGGCGTGGGCTGGGCCGAGCAGGAGTTCGCCGCGCTGGGCGTGCCGTTCCGCCAGCGCGGCCGGCTGACCGACGAGTACCTGCTGGCCATGCGGGCCGCCTGGCAGGACTCCGGCGACTACCGCAGCGGCCCCATCCCGATCTGGGTCGGCGGAAACAGCGACGCCGCGCTGCGCCGGGCAGCCCGTCTGGGCGACGCCTGGCACCCGCTGCGGTTTACCCCCGACT
>JBAPYC010001206.1:0-4338 GCA_049284535.1 Streptosporangiaceae bacterium | reverse complement strand
CGCCAGAGGGCCGGAGCGGAGAAGGCCCAGGCGGATCGCGGCGAGGCGGCGATGACGGGCGGCGCGGCCAGGGATCGGGAACCCGCGGAGGTACCGGAGGCAGCGCCGGAGCTCCCGGCAGGCCGGGACGCCCAGCATCGCGTTCATCGGCCGGGGAAGCTTACAGCGCCAGGAGGTCCGGATCTGGGGCGACCACCCGTCCCAGCAGCCGTGGAGCTGGTTCCGGCGAGACACGTGAGCGCCGGAGCGGTTCCGGTGACGGGCAACGGTCAGGTGGCGGCGAGTTCCGCACGGGCAACCGGACATCCTCGGGTGGCGATGTCCGCCCGGGCCGGAGGCCAGCTGGCTCCGGGGCGCGGAGATCCGCGGAAGACGGCGGGTACCGCCGCGATCGCGACGCCTTCTCCGACACCCGGCGGGATCAGCCTGGCGAGGAAGGCACGGCCCGGGACGGGGAAACGCGGACGGGCTCTCGCAGCCCGGCGTCCCGGCGTCCTGAGGACCGGACACCGCGTGGCCAGAGCCGTGGCGGTACGACCAGCCGGGCGCCCCGGGACCGCGGATCCGCCCCGCGCGACGGCGACCGCAGCTGGCCCTCCCGCGGGGCTGGCGACGACCGGCGCCAGGATGGTGCCCGCCGCGACGACAACCCCCGCCGCGACGAGAACCCCCGCCGGAACGAGAACCCCAGTCGTGGCGATGACCGCTACCGGGGTAACGACCGCCGCCGGGAGGGTACTGGCCCGCGCCGGGAAGGTGCTCAGCGCCGGGAGGGTACTCAGCGCCGGGAGGGTACTGGCCAGCGCGGCGAGCGCTGGGACCGCGATCGTCCCGACACCAGGCGTCCACGTGCAGATGAGGCGAGACGCGGTCCCCGGCCAGAGCCCGGTCCGCAGGTCCCGGAGTCGGTCAGCGCACTGCAGCTCGACCGCGATGCGAAGGCCCAGCTCAACAGCCTGCCGAACGACCTGGCTGACAGTGTCGCGCGGTACCTGGTGGCGGCTGGCCTTGATGAAGACCCCGAGAAGGCATACGCCTACGCTCGGGCCGCCAAACGGCTCGCGGCCCGGGTCGGCGTCGTCCGAGAAGTGGTCGGCGTCGCCGCTTACCAGACCGGCCGGTGGGCGGAGGCGCTAGCCGAGCTCCGCGCAGCCCGGCGCTTGACCGGTAGCAGCGACTACTTGCCGGTGATGGCCGATTCCGAGCGTGCGCTTGGCCGGCTGGACCCGGCGCTGGCGCTAGTGCACGAGGCCGATGCTGCCCGGCTCGACCGGGCCACCCAGATCGAGCTGCGGATTGTCGAGTCCGGCATTCGCCGGGACCAGGGGCTGGCCGACGCCGCCGTGCTGGCCCTGCAGGTTCCCGAGCTCACCAGTGGCCGGCTGCGTCCCTGGTCGGCCCGGTTGTTCTACGCGTACGCGGACGCCCTGCTGGCCGCGGGCCGGCCCGAGGAGGCCCGGGACGCCTTCCTGCGGGCCGCTGATGCGGACACAGAGGGCGAAACCGATGCGGCCGAGCGCCTGGATGAGCTCGACGGCATTGACTTCGAAGACCTTGCGGAGGACGGTGACCTCGAGGACGCTGACCTTCAGGCCAGCGAGCCCGAGGCCAGTGCTCCCGAGGCCAGTGCTCCCGAGGCCAGTGCTCCCGAGGCCAGCGCTCCCGAGGCCAGCGCTCCCGAGGCCAGCGCTCCGGAGGACGGCTAGCCCGGCCGGGCAGGTTCTCCGGTAACCGCCCAGATCGCGGGGGCGCCGGTGTCAGTACCTGTGGCACCGGACTCAGGGGAGGCACATGGCAACGACCGAGCTGCTCGATCAGGCCAGAGCCGGAGACGGCGAGGCCTTCGCCCGGCTCACCGAGCCGTACCGCGGCGAGCTGCGCGTCCACTGTTACCGGATGCTCGGCTCGGTGCACGATGCCGAGGACGCCCTGCAGGAGACGATGCTGGCTGCCTGGCGGGCCCTCGGCGCTTTCGAGGGGCGGGCCTCGATCCGCACCTGGCTGTACCGGATCGCGACCAGCCGCTGCCTGAATGCACTTCGCGCCGCGAGCCGGCGGCCCCAGGCCGACACCCCGTTCGTCCGTCCGGCGGGGCTGGACCCGACCGGGACCGCCGAGGTGCCCTGGCTCGAGCCTTACCCGGACGCGCTGCTGGACGCGGTGGCAGACCCCAGCCCGGGCCCGGAGGCCAGGTACGAGTCCGAGGAGACCATCGGCCTGGCCTTTGTGACGGCTCTGCAGCTCCTCCCGCCCCGGCAGCGGGTGGTCCTCATCCTGCGCGACGTGCTGGGCTTCCGCGCCGCCGAGGCGGCGAACATCCTCGGCACGACCGAGGAGGCGGTCAGCAGCGCGCTCAAGCGCGCCCGGGCCACCCTGGACCGCCGGGCCGCGGGCCGGGACAGCCTGCCCGCGCCGCCGCCGGGCTCACCCGAAGAGCGGCGCATCGTCGACGGGCTGGTACGTGCTTACCAAGCCAACGACCTCGACGGGCTCATCGGCCTGCTCAGCGACGACGTGTGGCTGCGGATGCCGCCGGTGCCGCTGGAATACGCCGGCCGCGGCCTCGCCCGGCAGTTCCTCGCCGCGGTGACGTTCCGGCCGGGCCGCGCCTTCCGGCTGCTGGCGACCCAGGCCAACCGGCAGCCGGCGTTCGGGCTGTACGCCGCTGACCCGAACAGCCCGGTCTACCACGCGACCGGGCTGATCGTGCTGACGCTGGCCGGCGACCGGATCGCCGGGATGACCCGCTTCGACAACGGCACGCTGCGGTATTTCGGGCTGCCCGGCCTCCTGCCCGCCCAGGACGGGCCGGGGACCGGCTAGAACCGGCGGGGGTCAGTCCGCCGGGCCGAACGTGCGCAGGACGAGCCCGGTCCGCGGCTTCGGGCCGAACGACGTGGACTTGCGCGGCACCCGCTCGCCGCGGGCCGCGATCTCGAGCACCACCCCGAACGGGACCGGATTGGAGATCACCGCCGTGCCGGTACCCGCCACGACCCCCGGGGCGTCCTCGGCGACGTCGGTGGCCCGGGCGTCCCCGGACACAGCCCGGACCGCGTCGGCGGCGCTGTGGTCGATGAGGACGTCGCGCTCGCTGTCGGCAATGCCCCACAGCCGGCCGAGCAGCAGCTCCTGAAGCACCGACGCGTCCAGGCTCCGCCAGGAGCCGGACATCCCGGACGGCATCGCGGCCTGGACCTGGGCCGGGTCGGGGTCGCTGAGCAGCCGGAACACCGGGCCTCCGGCCAGCAGGAATGCGGTGCCGGTGCGGCCGGCCGCGGCCAGGCGGTCCAGCGCCTGGTCCAGGGGCGTGCCCGCGGGCAGGTCCGTCACGGTGAACGCCTTGCTGGCCAGCGCGGCCGCGCGGTCCGGTGCCAGCCCCGGCAGCACGCGGTGGATCGCGCCCACCCGGGGCGGGTAGGCCGCCGAGTCGACCAGGAACGCCAGCCCGTAGTCCCAGGGGCCATTGCCCCGGCCCGCGGTCCGCATCTCAGCCTGCAGGTCCTGGTAGGCGGCGTAGCGGTGATGCCCGTCGGCGATGAGCGCACGACGGCCGGCCAGGTCGCCGGCGATCGCCGCCAGCTCGGCCGGGTCGCACAGGCGCCATAGCCGGTGGGTCACGCCGTCCTCGGTGGTGATCGTGACCAGTGGCGCGCGTTCGGCCGCGACCCGGTCCATGACCTCGGTCGCGGTGTCCGCCGCGGTCCGGGCCTGCTCGCCGTCGTAGATCAGGAAGATCGGCTCCAGGTTGGCCTGCGTGGCCGCCATCAGCTCCCGGCGGCCCGCCACCACCCGCGGCAGCACGTTCTCGTGCGGCAAGATGGCCGCCGACCCCGGTGCGCCCAGCCGGACCAGGCCGATGATGCCGCGCTGCAGCCAGGGTCCGCCGCCGCCCGGTCCGTCGCGGCCGGCGTCTGGACCGCTCTGCTCGTAGATATACAGCGCGGCCATCCGGTCCCGGATGAGCACTCCCGCCGACAGCCACTCGCGCAGCAGGCTGGCGGCGGTCTTGCTTGCGTCCGCGTCTTCGCCTGGCAGGATAAGACGGACCACGTTGTGCGGATCCGCCGCCCGCAGATGACCGAGGATGTTGCCGCTGATCACGTCGTACGGTGGTGATGTGACGTTTGCGATGCCGCTTACCCTGTCACGGGCATAACGGATGCCCCGGAAGGGCGCCAGCACGAGGCCAGAACCAGAGTCGGACGGAAGGGTCTGCACACCATGTCAAAGGGATCACCTGGGGGCTCCGATTCCCATTCCGGGGAAAACTTCCCTGGCCAGGCCGTTCCGGAGGAGTCGGCAGACGATGTTCACGCCTGGTACCGGCGTGGCATG
>JBAPYC010001205.1:0-3430 GCA_049284535.1 Streptosporangiaceae bacterium | reverse complement strand
CCGACCAGCTGGCCGGCGCGCGCCTTTGCGCGAATAGTGGTGACCTACTCAGTCCACCAGTCCTCGTCGTCTTCCTTGTCGCTGGTCCCCGGCTTGGCCTGCGTCGCCGTGGCGGTGCCGTTGCCGTTGCCGTTGGCGGGCCGGGCCGACTGGGCCGGGCCCTGGGTCGACGCCGGGACCACCTGGGTGGCCTGGTGCGCGGACCCGGAGGACTGCGCGGGCTGGACCGTGGTGGGAGCCGCCTGGCTGGCGGACGTCCCGTTGCGGGGCGCACTCGGACTGGACGGCGCCGGGTCGGCCGAGATGGCCGGGGCCGGCTTCGGCGCGAGGGCCTGCGCCGCCGCGTCCATGCCCGGCAGCTGCCCGCCCAGCAGCTGGCGCACCTGCGCCAGGTGGGTGGCGATGCTGTCCTTCTGGCGGGTGAGCTCTTCGACCTCGCGCTGGGCCGCCGCGCGCCGCCGCTCAGCGTCGGCCTTGGTCTCGGCCAGCATCTGCTCGGCCTGGCTCTTAGCCTGGCCGACGATCTGGTCGGCGTTCTTCTTCGCGTTGCTGACCAGCTGGCGGGCGTGCGAGTCGGCGTCGCGCCGGGTCTGGTCGGCCTGGGCGCTGGCCTTGGCCGCGCGCTGCTCGGCGGTCGAGGCGCGCTGCTCGGCCTCGGACACCAGCTTCTGGGTGGCGGACTGGGCCGCCGACAGCCGCTCGGCTTCCTGCCGCTCGGCCTCTTCGCGGCGTGCCGCGAGCTGGATCTCGAACTCGGCCTCGGCCTGGGCCCGCTGGGCTTCGCTCTCCTCCAGGATCCGCTGGGCCTGGCTGCGCATCTCGTCGGCCTGGCGCTTGGACGTGGTGAGAATCTCATCACGCTCGCGCTTCGCCGTGGCCTTCAGCTGGGCAACCTCACGCTCAGTGCTGGTGCGCAGCTTGGCGATGTCCCGTTCGGCACCCGCCCGCTGGTCCGCGACCTCGTGATCGGCGGTGGCCCTCAGCTTGGCCACCTCGCGCTCCGTGGTCGAGGTCAGTTCGTCGGCCTCACGCCGGGCAGTGGTCCGGATCGAGTCGGCCTCACGCTCGGCCGCGCCGCGCAGGTCCTCGGTCTCACGCTTGGCGTTCGCCCGCAGTTCCGAGGCCTCGTTCTCGGCCCCGGCCCGCAGCTCCGCGGCGTCAACCTTGGCCGCGGCCTTGATCTCGTTGGCTTCCGACCGGGCCGCCTGGACCAGTTCGGTGGCCTGTTCCTCGGCCAGCCTGAGCAACTGTTCAATCCGGGCGCCAAGGCCGGAGTAGGTCGGGCGCTCCTGCTCCTGAATCTGGCGGTGTGCCTCAGTGAGCTCGCGCTGCATGGCTTGTGCTTGCTCGCGGTTGGTACGAGACTCGGCCTCGATGGTCCTGATGTGCTCGTCCACCTGATGGCGGTCGTAGCCCCGCATCACCGTCGCGAACTCGCGCGGCGGGGCGTCTTCGAAGAAGTTGGTCAGCTGAGCGTCAATATCGGATTGCATATGGCCTAATCCTGGCTAGACGTGAACGCGACGGGTTATTTACTGCGGGTGTCAGCCATGCGGGTACGACTCTCGCCCGGTGACAGGCAGACTACTCTTACTTGGGTGGTTTGGCGGGCCCTTCGGAGTTCTCTATCCTATACGTCCGGTTAAATCACCTTATCGCCCCGTTGGGGTATCATGATTCCGGGGCAAACTGTACTAGTTCGGTCAAAACGCCGCCCAGATCGGCCGGGTGCAGGAAGGCGATAGAGGCCCCCATCGAGCCATGCCGGGGGCGCTCATCGAGCAGCCTGATCCCGGTTCCGCCGATCTCGCTCAGCGCCTGCTTGACGTCGGTGACGCCGTACCCGATGTGATGGATTCCCTCGCCCCGGCGGGCCAGGAATTTGCCCACCGGCGTGTCGGCCCCGAGCGGCTCCAGCAGCTGGACGTAACCGGTCCCGGACAGCACGTCCGCGACCGCGGCTCCGGAACCCACCCGGAGCATCGCCTCGCGGACTCCCTGCTCCTCGTTGACCTCGGTGCTCACCACCTCCAGGCCGAACGTCGCCCGGTACAGCTCCACCGTCCGGTCCAGGTCGCGGCAGGCGATGCCGACGTGATCGATGCGGGTCAGCAGAGGTAGCACCATTGATTCCTTCCCGATACCACTAGGTATCGTTACTGTCATGAGCGATTCACGTCAGCCGGTCATCATCGGGGGCGCGAGGACACCGGTCGGGCGCCTGCTCGGGTCTCTCGCCAGCAAGTCTGCCAGCGAACTCGGCGGCATCGCGATCGCCGGGGCGCTGAACCGCGCGGCCGTGAGCCCCGATCAGGTCGAGTACGTGATCATGGGACAGGTGCTGCAGGCGGGCGCGGGCCAGATCACCGCGCGGCAGGCCGCGGTGGCGGCCGGCATCCCGATGACCACCCCGGCCGTGACGGTGAACAAGGTCTGCCTGTCCGGCCTGGACGCCGTCGCGCTCGCCGCCCAGCTGATCCGGCTGGGGGAGTACGACGTCATCGTGGCGGGGGGCATGGAGTCGATGACCCGGGCGCCGCATCTGCTGCTGAACTCCCGGGCCGGCTACAAGTACGGCCCGGTCACCGCCGAGGACTCGATGGCCCTGGACGGCCTGACCGACGCGTTCGACCACCTGTCCATGGGGGAGTCGACCGAGCGGAGCGGCCGCCAGCTCGGCATCAGCCGCGAGGAGCAGGACGAGTTCGCGGCCCGGTCGCATCAGCGCGCGGCGGCGGCCGCCAAGAGCGGGGTGTTCGCGGACGAGATCGTCGGCGTACCCATCCCGCAGCGCAGCGGCGAGGCGCTGATCGTGACCGAGGACGAGGGCATCCGGCCGGCCACCACGGTCGAGGCCCTGGCCAAGCTGCGCCCGGCCTTCAGCAAGGAAGGCACGATCACGGCCGGCTCGGCGTCCCAGATCTCCGACGGTGCGGCCGCCGTGGTGGTGACGTCCGCGGATTACGCCGAACGGGCGGGTCTGGGAGTACTCGCTGAGATCGGGACCCACGGCAACGTCGCGGGCCCGGACAACTCGCTGCACTCCCAGCCCAGCAGGGCCATCGCCCGCGCCCTGGACAAGGCGGGCCTGACCCCGGCCGACCTGGACCTGATCGAGATCAACGAAGCGTTCGCGGCGGTGGCCATCCAGTCCATGCGCGACCTGAAGATCAGCCCGGACATCGTCAACGTCAACGGCGGCGCCATCGCGATCGGGCACCCGATCGGCGCCTCCGGCGCCCGGATCGCCGTGACCCTGATCAACGAGCTGGGCCGCCGCGGCGGCGGCCTCGGCGCGGCGGCGCTGTGCGGCGGCGGCGGCCAGGGCGAGGCGCTGCTGCTACGGGCCCGTGCCTAGCCCCACCAGCGCACCAAGCGAACTCGACCGCGCGCTGAGCGGGGACACTCGCGCCCTGGCCCGGCTCCTCTC
>JBAPYC010001204.1:0-12520 GCA_049284535.1 Streptosporangiaceae bacterium | reverse complement strand
GACTTGGTGAGCCGGCCCGGCCGGCGGACGCTAACTGCAGGCGGCCGGCGGCGCGCAGCAGCCGGGTGACCTGGTCGCGCGGCAGCGCCGGGCTGCGGTGACCGTCCCGGCCGGTCATGTCCTCGTTCGCGACCAGGGCGTTGACCACGGCCTCCTCGGTGGCCTGGACGACCGCCTCGAACAGCGGGTCCATCTCCTCCCACGGGAGGAACTCGAGCCGGCGCAGGGCCTGCGGCCCGGGCCGGAACGCGCCGGCGTTCGCCGTGGAGAAGGCCAGGAACAGGTCACCGGAGAAGTGCGAGCCGCTGGTCCCGGTGCGCGCCAGCCCGGCCGTGACCCGCCGGGCCAGCGCCTGGCACTGGTGCGGGAACAGCGGCGCGTCGGTGGCGACGACGGCGATGACCGACCCGGAACCCGGCGGGGCCAGGCGGAATTCGGCCATCGGGTTGTCTGCGGCCAGAGCCTGCCCCACCGGCACGCCGGCCAGCACCAGCTCCCGGCGGGCACCGAAGTTGGCCTGCACGAAGACGCCGACGGTGAAGTCGCCGCCGGCCAAGCCGGCCAGCCGCGAGGCGGTCCCGGATCCCGCCTTGAACTGGTAGCAGTTCATCCCGGTCCCGCCGCCGACCGAACCCTCCTCGACCGGCCCCGGCCGCGCGTCCTCCAGCGCGGCCACGACCGCATCCTCGGTGACCGGGTGGCCGTTGATGTCGTTCAGGTAGCCGTCCCAGGTCTCGGCGGCCACCGGAAGCAGCCACACCTCCGCCACGCCGGGGTGGTGCCGCAGCGTCCACGCCACGATCCCGGCGTGCGCGACGCCGACCGCGTGCGTGCTGGTGATGGCGACCGGACCGCTGAACGTGCCCGACTCGTTGATCCAGGAGACGCCGGTCATCTCGCCGTTGCCGTTCTGGCAGTGGAACCCCGCCGCCACCGGGTCGCCGGCTCCGGCTGGCCCGCGGGGATGGATACCGGTCACCCCGGTCCGGATCCGCTCGCCCTCGATCAGCGTGACGTACCCGACTCCGACGCCCGGCACGTCGGTGATGGCGTTCCACGTCCCCGGGCGGCCCGCGAACGGGATCCCGAGCGCACGGGCCCGCGGCTTGCCGCCCGGGGTGAGGCGATGCGGGTCGGCGGCGCTGCCCCCGGCACCAGCAGCCATGGCGCGGCGGCTCAGTCCGGCTTGGCGACGGTGTTGACCAGCTCGCCGATGCCGGTGATCTCGATGCTGACCGTGTCGCCGGGGACCAGCCACGGGGGCGGCGTCATGCCCAGCGCGACCCCGGATGGCGTTCCGCTGGCGATGATGTCACCTGGCTCCAGCGTGATGGCCTCGGAGATGTAGGAGATCAGTTCCGGTACGCCGGTGATCATCTGGCTGCAGCTGGCGTCCTGGCGGACGTCACCGTTGACCCGGGTGCGCAGCGTCATCTCGGCGACGGGAGGCGCCGCGGCAGCGTCCAGCACGACCGGGCCGAGCGGGGCGAAGGTGTCCAGTGCCTTGCCGCGGATCCACTGCGGCTCGGTGCCCTGCAGATCCCGCGCTGATACGTCGTTGATGATCGTGTAGCCGCCCACGTAGCCAAGCGCTTCGGCCACGGTGACGTCCCGGGCGCGCTCCCCGATGACCACGGCCAGCTCGCCCTCGTAGTCGAGCTGGCTGGTGATGTCGGGATGCACGATCGGGTCGCCGTGCCCGACCAGGCAGGACGGGAACTTGGCGAACAGCACGATCTTGTCGGGCTTGACGGTCCGGCTCTCGGCGATGTGGTCGGCGTAGTTCAGGCCCACGCAGACGATCTTGCCTGGGCGGACGACCGGCGGGGCGTACCGCACGTCGGACCCGGACACGGTGGCGGCAGCATCCGCGGCCAGCTCCCGGAGGGCGGCGACGGCGTCGGGCCCGCGCGAGTACAGGTCGCCCACATCGCGCAGCCCGGCCAGCTCCGGCCGGTGCCCGCCGGCGGCCAGGTCATCCACGGCCGCGAAGCCGTCGCCGGCGGCGACGTGCAGGGAAGCGGCCGGGCCATTCCCTCGGTACAGTGCTGCCAGTTTCACCGGCTGCTCCTCGCCTTATGTCAATGAAATCATTATTCCGTTCAGTGAAATTCGAGGCATATTTTATCAGCCGGGCCACCGGGGCACAGGCGGCGGGCCGGGCCGGTCGCCGCGGTTTTGACGGCAGCGGGCCGCCGCCATGACGGATAGCTTGTCGCGCTCTTTGGCGGAACGGGCCAATTCAGCAGCGCTTATGTTCCCGAGGTGAATTCAGTAAGGTGCCACATTCGGCCAATTGGCTCGCCGGCTACCAGGAGCCCATGTTGCCGAGGCCGCCGAGGCGATCGGCGATCCGGGTGGCGGCCGCGATGACGAGATTGCCCAGCCGTTCCTCCTCGGCCGGGTCGAGGTGCGGGCGGGAAACGGAGACGCTGACCGCGGCGGGCTGGGTCTGCCGGACGCCGAGGACGGGCGCGGCCACGCACCACACGCCGAGGTTGAGTTCCTGGCGGTCGACCGCGTAGCCGAGGCGCTGGATCTCGGCGAGTTCGGCGGTCAGGTCCTCGTAGCTGGTGATCGAGCGCTCGGTGCGGCGCGGGTACGGGCCAGGCCCGACGGCGGAACGCGGATCGCGGACCACCGAGAGCATGGCCTTGCCCATCCCGGTGCAGGTGGCGGGGGCCCGGCTGCCCGGCGTCTCGTTCAGGGCCAGCAGGTCCTCGGTCCTGACCTGGGCCAGGTACAGGACGTCGCCCTCGGCCAGGAGGCCCACGTTGGACGCCAGGCCAGTCTGCTGGGCCAGCCGGTCGACCTCGAAGGCGGCCAGGTCGCGCAGGGTGGTCCGGCTCGCTACCCGGCTGCCGAGCTCGAATAGCTTCAGGGTGAGCCGGTACTCCTTGGATTCGGCCAGCTGCTCGACATACCCGGCCCGCTCCAGCGCACGCAGCATCCGGTAGGCGGTGGGCACGGGAACCTCAAGGTGCCGGGCCAGCCGGGTCACTCCGACCCGGTCGAAGTTGGCCAGCTGCTCGACCAGGTAGAGCAGGTCACCGGTGGTGGACCGGACCCGGGCCGGCGATTCGGCGGCGGGACCGCCATCCGGGAGAACCGCCGTCTGCCGCTTCGGTGCCGTGGCGGTGGATTTACGTCCCGCTTCACGTCGTGCGCGCACGCTGCCCTCGCCTCGCCGCTAGCTCTCGGGGCCGGTCCGGCCGGGCAGCGCCACCGCCACGCTGGCCAGCACGCCGCCGTCGACCCGCAGCTCCGCTCCGGTCACGAACGACGACATCGGGCTGGCCAGGAACAAGATCGCGTCCGCGACCTCGGCGGGCTGCCCGACCCGGCCGATCGGGTGCGAGGCGCCCCATTGTGCGATGACCGCGTCCGGATCGGTCGCCGAGACGTCCCGGGCCGACTGGCGCAGCATGGGCGTGTCCACCGAGCCCGGGCTGACGGAATTGACCCGGATGCCATCCGGCGCGTGATCCACCGCCATGGCCCGGGTCATGGCCACGATCGCGCCCTTGCTGGCGGTGTAGGCCACCACGTTCTGCTGGCTGGCAGTGGCCTGAGCCGACGCCACGTTGACGATGGCGCCGCCGCCGTTGCGCCGCATCAGCGGCACGGCGTACTTGGCGGCCAGGAACATGCTGCGCACGTTGACGTTCAGCACCTCGTCCCACACCTGCACCGGGGTGGTCTCGGCGGTGCCGTAGCGCTGGATCCCGGCCGAATTAACCAGGGCCGACAACCGCCCGTGCCGGGATTGCACCTCGGCCATGAACGCCTCGATCTGCTCCGGCCGGGCGACATCGAGGACCGTTCCCCGCGCCTCGTGGCCGTCGGCCCGGATGAGCTCGACCGCCCGGGTCACACCCGGCTTGTCGATGGCGGCCAGCTCCACCACGGACCCGTGCCGGGCCAGGCAGCGCGCCGCGGCCAGGCCGATGCCGGTGCTGCCGCCCATGACCACGGAGACCGTGTCTGCCATGAGCGGGCCAGCCGGATTGGTCACGTCGATTCCTCTCAACCGAAGGATCGTTCCGCTGGCCGATACTGATGGGCGGAAGTCGTTAGACGACAAACGACGCTAGCGGCCTGCGTCAGGCACTGTCAACGAAATTGCACCGGCGGCTGGCGCGCCGGCCTCCGCCCGGCGAGCCGCCGGGCGTTGACAGCGCTCTGAGCAGGTCGCTAGCCTGCCGGGTGCTCGAACCGCCATGTTATTTCGCTGAGAGAAATACCCTGTTCGCTCAGCGACCTGGATCCGGTGGCGCCGTGAGCGTGCCATCAGGCCACCCGGGCGGCGCCGGCCCGGGCGCGGCCAGGGCGGTGACGACGTGCGCGCGAGGCCGGCAGGCACTGCGCCGCATGGCGTACGGTTTCACACGAAACGGCGGGCGAAAAGTATCGCCCCCGGCGTCTCCCCGTCCGGCCCCCCGTCCGGATCGAGCAGACCCGCATCGGGTGCCAGTCAGTCGGGCAGGGTCAGGGTAAAGGGCTGGGCCCGCGCGGGGACCACGACCGTGGTGGGCGCGGCGGATTCGTGCACCAGGTTGGTGAAGTGGCCGGGACTGCCAGTGTTGTTGGCGATGGCCTCGTAGTGCATGGGGATGACGTAGACCGGAGCCACCTGGGCGCACAGCCAGGCGGCTTCGGTCTCGTTCATGTTGCCGACGATCCCGCCGGACTCGCGCATGTGATCCCGGCCGTTGATGGGGATCATCAGCACGTCCGGGGAAAACGCGGACAAGGTCGTGGGCAGCTCGGGGTAGACCAGGCAGTCACCGGAATGGTAGAAGCGGATCCCGCCGACCTCCAGCACGTAGCCCAGGAACCGGACCGGGCCGCCGTCGTGGGAGAACTCGTAGACGACCGGCTCGTCGCCGCCGATCCCGTGCAGTGATGGCACGGGATGCACGGTCACCTCGCCGTGCTGGACATCATGCCCGGCACCGCGCCGGCCAGCCGGTTCCGGTCGATCCCGCCGCCGGCCGCGATCTCGAGCACCGGCTCCGGGACCACGATCGGCGCGGCCGGGTTGACCGCGCAGAACTCACGCAGGAACGGCAGGTCCAGGTGGTCGACGTGCTCGTGGGTGCACAGCACCAGCGTGATGTCGGCGAAGTCCGCCGCGGTGGCGGGCGGGCGGTACCGCCGGTCGGCCCGGTCGGTCAGGAACGGGTCGATCAAGACCCGGGACTCCCCCGCCGCGAGGCGGAACCCAGCTTGGCCGTACCACGTCAGGGAGGCGAATCTCGCAGGCCGTTCGGCATAGTGGGTGTCCATGGACGGCTAGCGGTCGTCGCTCAAGATGGGCTCGGGCAGGGTGCCGGCGTTGTGCTCGAGCAGGCGCCGGCGGCCGTCGCCGCGCAGGCCGAGCACGGACCAGGAGCAGTTGGACAGCGGGCCCAGCACGCCGAACAGGTCCTCCGGCATGCGCAGCACGCGGGACATGCCGAGCCGCAGGGCGGCGCCGTGGCTGACCACCACGGCCAGCCCGGAGCCGCCCGCCCCAGCCGAATCGAGCAGGGCCGACTCGGCCAGGGTGGCGGCGATGCGCAGCAGCGCGGCCGCGACCCGGTCGGCGACCACGCCGGACGACTCGCCATCGGGCGGCGCCCAGCGGGTGTACTCCTCCGGGTACTGGGCCCGGATCTCGGCGTCGGTCAGGCCTTCCCAGCGGCCGCCGTGCCGTTCCCGCAGGTCCTTGTCGACGGTCACCTCCAGCCCGGTCAGGCGGGCCAGCGGTGCGGCGGTGCTGGCCGCCCGGGTCAGGTCCGAGGAGACGATCATGTCCGGACGCAGCGCGGCCAGCAGCCTCGCCGCCCGTTCGGCCTGTAGCTGCCCTGTGTCATCGAGCGGGATGTCGCTCTGCCCCTGAAAACGCCGTTCGACGTTCCAGACCGTCTGGCCGTGCCGCCACAGCACGAGCCGTACCTGGTCGCTCAGCGAGGCCTCCCGGGATTGGTCACCAGCTCGGGCAGCGGGATCGTGGGGCAGTCCTTCCAGATCCGCTCGAGCGCGTAGAACGAGCGCTCGTCGGCGTGCTGGACGTGGACGACCACCTCGAGGTAGTCCAGCAGAACCCAGCGGCCCTCCCGCTCGCCCTCCCGGCGGACAAGCTGGGCGCCTGCCTGGCGCATCCTCAGCTCGATCTCGTCGACGATGGACCTGACCTGGCGGTCGTTGGACGCCGAGCACAGCAGGAACGCGTCGGTGATGACGAGCTGATCGCTCACGTCGTAGGCGATGATGCCGTCGGCCAGCTTGTCCGCCGCGGCCAGCGCGGCCGTCTCGACAAGTTCGATGGCCCTCGGTGTGGCAGTCACGAGTACTTGCCGGCCTCCTTCAGTAGGCTCGTTTACTTTCTTAGCGTCTCACGGCCGGGTCTCATTTCCATCAGCCGTGCCGGTGTCATTACGGCGCGGCCGGATCCTGGCCGGCCTTGCCGTAGAGCCCCCGCTTGACGATGTACTGCACCACCCCGTCCGGCACCAGGTACCAGACTGGCTGGCCTGCGTGCACCCGGGCCCGGCACTCGGTCGAGGAGATGGCCAGCGCCGGGATCTCGACCAGGCTGACCTTCCCGTCCGGGAGTCCTGCCCCGGACAGCCGGTGTCCCGGCCTGGTACAGCCTACGAAATGCGCCAGGGTGAACAGTTCGTCCGCGTCGTGCCAGGTGAGTATCTCGGCCAGGGCGTCGGCGCCGGTGATGAAGAAGAACTTGTCGTCCGGCCCGGCCGCGGCGCGCAGCTCGCGCAGCGTGTCGATGGTGTAGGTCGGGCCGGCCCGGTCGATGTCCACCCGGCTGACGCTGAACTTGGGGTTCGACGCCGTCGCGACCACCGTCATCAGGTACCGGTCCTCGGCGGGCGAGACGTGCCGGAAATCCTTCTGGTACGGCTGGCCGGTCGGCACGAAGATGACCTCGTCCAGCGCGAAGTCGTGCGCGACCTCGCTGGCGGCGACCAGGTGGCCATGATGGACCGGGTCGAAGGTGCCGCCCATCACTCCGATGCGTCGCATGCGCTCACTGCCCCCTCACGACCTCGTATGTTACCGGGCTCGTGCCGAGCCATCTGGTCCTGGCCCAACTGCCCGGCGCGGGCGTTACCATACGAGATATGACTTCAGTGCCAGATCGCGCGCGGGTCCGGCTCACCGGCATTTCTTCCCGCGCCTACGAGCATCCCGCCGACCGCTCGGCGCTGGTTGCGCTGCGCAAGCTCAGCGGCTTCGACGCGCTGCTGCGCAGGCTCTTCGGCCTGTTCAACGAGCGGGCCTTCCGGCTAACCTACCTGGCCGGGGCGGTCCGCGCCTCCGAGCGCCAGTTCCCGCAGATCTACGAGCTGGTCCGGGACGGTTCCTACATCCTGGACCTGCCCACGGTGCCCGAGGTCTACGTGGCCCAGGACCCGACCGTGAACGCGATGGCGCTCGGCCGGGACAAGCCGTTCATCGTGATCACGACCGGCATGGTCAACCTGTACGACCCGGAGGAGCTCCGGTTCGTCGTCGGGCACGAGCTCGGTCACATCCTGTCCGGGCACGCGGTCTACCGCACCATGCTGCTGATCCTGCTGCAGCTGGCGACCCGGGTGGCGTGGCTGCCGATCACGATCGGGCTGTCCGCCATCATCTGGGGCCTGGAAGAGTGGTTCCGCAAGTCCGAGCTGTCCTGCGACCGGGCCGGGCTGCTGGCCGGCCAGGACGTGGACGCGGCCCGGCGGGCGCTGATGAAGCTGGCCGGCGGCGCGCAGCTGTCCGAGCTGAACCCGGACGCGTTCCGCGAGCAGGCACACGAGTACGACGCCGTGCCCGACCTGCGGGACAGCATCCTGAAGATCCTCCAGCTGCAGGGCAACACGCACCCGTTCGCGGTGGTCAGGTTCGCCGACCTGGACTACTGGGCCACCCACGGCGAGTACGAGCGCATCCTTGGCGGCGACTACCCGCACCGGGACAACGACAACAGCGCGTCGGTCGGGGACGAGGTCCGGAACGCGGCCAAGGCCTACCAGGACTCCTGGGCCCGGTCGCAGGACCCGCTGATCGGGATCTTCCGCGGAGTGGCCGGCAACGCGGCCAACGCCGCGGGCGGCCTGTTCGACCGGTTCTCCAACCGCCCCGGCAGCGGCAGCGGTAACGGTAACGAGGACAACTAGCGGTCAGCCCGGTGTGGTCCAGCCGGGTTCGGTCTTCCGCGCGGCGGGCTGGTCACCTCGGTGGCCGGCCCGCCGTTCGGTTATCCGGGCGCAGCTGCTGCCTGCCACCGCTCAGATGAGGACGAGGTCGTCTCGGTGCACGACCTCGCGCTCGTATTCCTGGCCCATCTTGCTGGCCAGCCACCGGGTGGAACGGCCCATCAGGCCGGGGATCTCGGCGGCGTCGTAGTTCACCAGGCCGCGCGCGACGACATTGTCGTTCTCGTCGCGCAGGTTCACCGGATCGCCGGCGTCGAACGTGCCCTCCACGCCGGTGATGCCGGCCGGCAGCAGGCTGGCGTGCTTGGCGATCACGGCCTCCACCGCGCCCTGGTCCAGCCGCAGGCTGCCCCGGGCCACCGCCGCGTGCTTCAGCCAGAGCAGCCTGGTCGCGGTCCGGCGGCCGTTGCCGGCGAAGTAGGTGCCGGCCGGGTCCCCGCCGAGGGCGGCCGCGGCGCTGGCGGCGTCGGCGACCACGGTCGGGATGCCCGCCGCCGAGGCGATCATGGCCGCGTCGACCTTGGTGGCCATGCCGCCGATGCCCTGGCTCTGGCCGGCCCGGGCGCCCCCCTGGCCCGCCTTGGTCCCCAGCCCCAGCTGGACCCCGGCCAGGTCGGCCTGGTCGCGGATCTCGGCGATCCGCTGAGCGCCGCCGCGGCGGGGGTCACCGTCGTACAGGCCGTCCACGTCGGACAGCAGGATCAGCGCGGACGCCCGGGTGACGTGCGCGACCAGGGCGGCCAGCCGGTCGTTGTCGCCGAACCTGATCTCATCGGTGGCCACGGTGTCGTTCTCGTTGACCACCGGCAGCACACCCAGCTCGAGCAGGCGGTCCAGGGTGCGCTGGGCGTTGCGGTAGTGCGTCCGGCGCATCAGGTCGTCGGCGGATAGCAGCACCTGCCCGGTGCGGATGCCGTAGGTGGCAAAGGCCGCGGTATACCGGGCGATCAGCAGGCCCTGCCCGACGCTGGCCGCCGCCTGCTGGGTGGCCAGGTCGCGCGGGCGCCGGGACAGCCCCAGCGGGACCAGGCCGGAGGCGATGGCGCCCGAGGACACCAGCACGACCTGGCCGCCACCCTGATGACGGGCGGCCAGCGCCTGCGCCAGGGCCGCGATCCGGCCGTCGGCGATCTCGCCGGCGGCGGTGGTGAGCGAAGAGGAGCCGACCTTGACCACGACACGGGCGGCGGCCGCGATGTCGGGCCGGGCCGGAACCGCCGCCGGGCTCCCGGTCATGGCAGGCTCGCGGTCATGACAGACGGGGGTCAGTGCCGCGGGGGCCCCGGTTCTGCTGGCTCCCGCCCTTGCGCCGGCCATGGCCACCCGCACCGCCTGCGCTGCTGCCGCTGGCCATCGGGGTGGCCGGGTCCCAGTCGAAGACCACGGCGTCGTCCGGGTCGCCGATCAGGACCTCGGCACCGGCCTCGGCCCCGGCCTCGGCCAGCGCCTCCTCCACGCCCAGCCGGGCCAGCCGGTCAGCCAGGTAGCCAACGGCCTCGTCGTTGCTGAAGTCGGTCTGCTGGACCCAGCGCCTCGGCTTCTCGCCCTGGATGAAGAAGCTGTCTCCCATCCGGATGACCTCAAAGCCCGGCTCGTCGGCCGCCTTGACCGCGACCCTGACCCGGACCCGCTCTGCGGGCTGCTCGGCCGGTCGGGCGGCGCGGTCCGCGGCGACCAGCGCCGCCATCGCGAAGCCGAGCTGCCGCAGCCCCTCACCGGTGGCGGCGGAGATCTCGAAGACCTGGTGCCCCTGGGCCTCGAGCTGCGGCTTCAGCTCACCCGCACGCTCGCGGGCGGCCGGGACGTCGATCTTGTTCAGCGCGATCAGCCGCGGCCGGTGCTTCAGCTCGACCCCGGTGGCGTCGCCGTACGCGGCCAGCTCCTCCTCGATGGCGGCCAGGTCGGCGGCAGGGCTGCGCCCCGGCTCCTCGGTCGCGCAGTCGAGGACATGCACCAGGGTGGAGCAGCGCTCCACGTGGCGCAGGAAGTGGTGGCCCAGGCCCTTGCCCTGGCTGGCGCCGGGGATGAGGCCCGGCACATCGGCCACGACGAACTGGACATCGCCGGCTTCCACCACGCCGAGGTTCGGGATGAGGGTGGTGAACGGGTAGTTGGCGATCTTGGGCCGGGCCGCGGACATGGCCGCGATGATCGAGGACTTCCCGGCGTTCGGGAAGCCCACCAGGCCGACGTCGGCAATCGTCTTCAGCTCGAGGATAAGATCGCGCTGCTCCCCCGGCTCGCCCTTGAGCGCGAACCCAGGGGCCTTGCGCCGCGGGGAAGCCAGCGCCGCGTTGCCGAGGCCGCCCCGGCCGCCCGCGGCGGCCACGAACCTGCTACCCACGCCGACCAGGTCGGCCAGGACCTCACCGTCCGCCGTCTTGACCTCGGTCCCGTTCGGGACCGCGACGACGAGATCGCCCCCGTCGGCGCCCGTGCGGTTGGATCCCTCGCCTTGCCGGCCGTTCCCGGCCCGCCGCACCGGGCGGCGGTGGAAGTCCAGCAGGGTCGCCGAGCTCGCGTCCACCTCGAGGATCACGTCGCCGCCGCGCCCGCCGTTGCCCCCGTCAGGGCCGCCGAGCGGCTTGAACTTCTCCCGGTGGATCGAGGCGCAGCCGTTACCGCCGTTACCGGCCTGCACCTTCAGCGCGGCCCGGTCGGCGAACTCCGCCACGATGTTCCTTCCTTTGCTGCATGAGAAAAGGCGGGCCAGGTGACCCGGCCCGCCCTTACCGTCTTACTTGCGTACCCCGGCGAGCCTACGCTTCAGGCTCGACCGGAACGATGCTCACGGCCCGGCGGCCGCGCCGGGTGCCGAACTGGACGGTCCCGGCGGCCAGCGCGAACAGCGTGTCGTCGCCGCCGCGGCCGACGTTGTCGCCCGGGTGGAAGTGCGTGCCGCGCTGCCGGACGAGGATCTCGCCCGCGTTCACGGCCTGGCCGCCGTACCGCTTGACGCCCAGTCGCTGGGCGTTGGAGTCGCGGCCGTTACGGCTGGATGACGCGCCCTTCTTGTGTGCCATCTCAGTCCTCCTCCGCCTTTGCCCGGGCCTTGGACCGCGTCTGCGACTTAGCCCCAGACTTGGACTCAGTGCCGATGCCGGTGATCCGCACCTGGGTGTACCGCTGCCGGTGGCCGAGACGCCGCCGGTAGCCGGTCTTGTTCCGGTAATGGATCATGTTGATCTTGGGACCTGCCGAGTCACCGACGATGTCCGCCGTGACCTCGTAGGCGCCGATCTCGGCGGGGTCGCTGATGACCCGGTCGCCGTCGACTACCAGCAGGGCGGTGAGCTTGATGCTCGAGCCAGCCTCGCCAGAAAGCTTGTCGACAGTAACGACATCATCCAGCGCGACCTTTTCTTGCCTGCCGCCGCAGCGCACAATCGCGTACACCCGAGAACTCTCTCTTTCCTTGCGCTTTCCTAGCGTGCCTCAGCGCACCGTGTGATCAGGGCGGGCTCGCTTGAACTTGCACACGGGGTTCCGCTGCGTTGGCAGCAGGCAACTCCCGACCGCTAAGGCTACCAGACCGTGAGGGTTTCACGAACCGCACCCGCGCGACCCCGCCCGCTCCTGGCTCGCTGGCTCTGGGCTCGCTGGCCCGTTGATTCGCTCGCTCGCGGCGGCCAGCAGCCGCGGCAACCATGATCATGGGTCACGGAGCCCCATAAGCATGATCTTGGGTCGAAATGCCGGAAAACCGGGCAAGACGACCCATGATCATGGAGATGTTGCAGCTGACCATCACTTACGCCCCGCCCTCCGGGTCGGAGATGGCGGATGACGATTCAGCGACCGGCGGCGCTGTGTGCTCTGCCTCCTGCGGTGCCGCGGCCTGATCCACCGGGGTGGCGGCGGGATCCGGGGCTGCATGGGACTCCGGGGCTGCATGGGACTCCGGGAGCGCATGGGACTCCGGGGTCGCGTGAAGCTCTGGGGATTCCGGGGGCTCGAGGACCGCGGGGGCGTCCGCGGGGGCGGTCAGGGTGCTGACGCCGGCCGGCGACGCAGCCAGGGCCGGGACGGCCCGGCCTGCGTCCGCTCCCTGAGCTGTGTCCGCTGCCTGGGCTGTGTCCGCTGCCTGGGCTGTGTCCGCTCCCTGGGAGGAGGACTTGCTGCGGCGGCGACGGCGGCTGGAGCGTGTGGGCTCGGACTGGCCGTTCCCGGTGTGGGAGCTGGCTTCGGCCGGGGCGTCCTCGGGCTGGCCGCTGGCGGGCGCCTGGCCATTGGCGAGATCCTGGCCGTCGGCCTCCTCGGCCGGGCTGTCGGCCTGGCGGGCGCGGGCAGCAATCGTGGCTGGAGTGGCCGGG
>JBAPYC010001203.1:0-1790 GCA_049284535.1 Streptosporangiaceae bacterium | reverse complement strand
GAGGAGGTCCCGTTCGTAGCCGCCCAGCGGCCCTGGGAGCGAGCCGGCCTCATCGTCTGCGGTACCCCGGGGATCGGGATCGGATGCGATCCCGCCACCGAGCTCGTCGTCGCGGGCTACCCGGCCCGCGGGTACTTGCGGTCCAGGTAGCTGGTGGCGACGGCCGCGTCGATGGTGGCCGGGACGGGCACCACGCAGCTGGTTTCGTCGACACGGCGGGCAGCCACCGCCTCCAGGCACCGGGCCTGCAGGGCGAACCCGAGGTCCATCGATTCGATGGAGTTGCCCAGCGGCCGGGGGCCGGCCAGGTTGAACATGTGCCCGCGGGACAGCAGGTGCACCCGCCGCCCGTCGCTGAGTACCAGCGTCATCATGTCGTCGGTGTACTCAGTCTGCCGGACGACCTCCGGCGCGGCCATCAGCCCGGCCGCGTCGATCTCGGCGGGAAAGTGCCCGGCATTGGCCAGGGTCACGCCGTCCCTCAGCAGCGGCAGGTCGGCGGCGGTGACCACGTCCCGGGCGCCGGTCACGGTGATGATGAGGTCGGCCTCGGCTATGGCCACCTCGCGCGGCGGCGCGGCGAACCCATCCAGGTGCGCCCGCAGCCTGGCCACCGGGCTGACGTCGACCACGGACACCCGGGCGTAGCCGCCCCGGAAGTTGGCCGCCACGCCGCGTCCGCAGGCCCCGTAGCCGAACACCGTGACCTGCTCGCCGTTGGTGGTGCGGTTGGTCATCCGCAGGTAAGACTCCAGGGAGCTCTGGCCCACGGCGTGGTCGTTCTCGGCGAACTGCTTGATCGGGCTGTCGTTGATGACCAGGACCGGCCGCCGGAGCTGACCCCGCAGGGGTTCCAGCCGCATCCGCCCCGAGGTCGTCTCCTCGGTCCCGCCGATCAGGTGGTCATACGGCCGTTCCAGGTACCGGGCGAACAGGTCCCCGCCGTTGTCCAGGATCAGATCCGGCTCGGCGGCCAGGACCTCGCGCAGGTAGCCATCGTGCTCCCGCGCGTCCTTGGTGACATCGCCGACGACGGTAACGCCCTCGGTGCGCAGAAACTCCACCGCGTCCGGCTGGGTGGAGTTGAGGTTCCCGGTCGAGACCAGCCGGGCCCCGCCGTCGCGCAGGGTCAGGATCAGCGCCACCGTCTTGGCCTCCAGATGGATGCCGGTGCCGATGGTCAGCCCCTCGAACGGCCGCGTCCGGGCAAACTCCGCGGAAATGCCCCGCAACAGCTGGCAGTGCTCGCGGACCCAGTCGATGCGCGTCGAAACCACCTGGTCAGCAACTCCTCCGGTCGATGTTCCGCGATCTTTTCATGATCGTCCCAGCGAGCGCCCCGCCGGCCCGGTCCAGGGGGCGGCGCACGCGGCCCGGCGCTGATGACGCCTCTGGCTGCGACGTTATTTCCTGTTAAGGAATTCTCCGTACCCGCGGCCGGTAACGGCCGCGGAATGACCAGAACTTACGGCTTCGTTATCGCCGCATTTGCCCTTCCCGTCTGGTCTACGGTGTCGAAACGGGCGCGGAAAGCAAAAATCATTCCGTTAAAAACTGGAGGTGGATTGCATGCCGGCTAGGCATCGGTCCGCGTGGAAACGTTACGTAATCCCCGTCGCCATCCCGGTGACGCTGGTCGTGGTGCTGGGGGTCATCGTCGCGTTCGTCACCGGCGGCGTGAAACAGGTCAGTCAGTCGGCGCTGGATAATTGCGCGTCGCCGGCTGCGTCGGCATCAGCGGCCGCGAGCGCGTCCGCCTCGGCATCTGCCTCCGCGGCACCGTGCCCGAG
>JBAPYC010001202.1:0-1626 GCA_049284535.1 Streptosporangiaceae bacterium | reverse complement strand
TCCCGGCCGCGCCGATGAACTCGCATACCGCCAGCGCGTTGGCGGTCGTCCTGGCCAGCCCGACGTTGCCCGCCACCGTGGTGATGCCGGCCAGCTCGATGCCGGGATGCCCGTGGGCGAACGCGATCGCGAGCGCGTCGTCGATCCCGGGGTCGCAGTCCAGGATGATTTTCGTGGACATGTCCCTTCCTAAAGTCTGGTGATGCTCCTGATGACCGTACCGAACGACCCCGGGTGCGCGTCCGGGGTCACCTGCCGTCGCCCGGGTGTGTAGCCTCGTCAGCGAGGAGGTCCGTCATGCACATCCCGCCCATCGAAGCCGTCGAGAGCACCGACCCCGAGATCGCCGGGCTCATCCAAGGAGAGGCCCGCAGGCAGTTCGAGAAGGCCCGGCTGATCCCGTCGGAGAACTATGTGTCGGTGGCGGTGCTCGAGGCGTCGGGCAGCGTGCTGACCAACAAGTACTCCGAGGGCTATCCCGGCAGGCGCTATTACGAGGGTCAGCAGTTCATCGACCCGCTGGAGACGATCGCCCAGGATCGCGCCAAGGCGCTGTTCGGCGTGGATCACGCCAACGTGCAGCCGTACTCGGGCTCGCCCGCCAACCTTGCCGTCTACCTGGCCTTCGCCGAGCCCGGCGACACCATCATGGGCATGTCGCTGCCGATGGGCGGCCATCTCACCCACGGCTGGCCGGTCTCGGCGACCGGCAAGTGGTTCCGCCCGGTCCAGTACGGGGTCCGCCACAACACCGGCCGGGTGGATCTGGACGAGGTGCGGGACCTGGCCCTGAAAGAGCGGCCCAAGATCATGTTCTGCGGCGGGACCGCCATCCCGCGGACCATCGACTTCCCGGCCTTCGCCGCCATCGCGGCCGAGGCGGGCTCGATCCTGGTGGCCGACGTCGCGCACATCTCCGGCCTGATCGCGGGCGGCGCGCACCCGAGCCCGGTCGGGCACGCCAGCGTGATCACGACCACCACGCACAAGACCCTGCGTGGCCCGCGCGGCGCCATGATCATGTGTGACGCCGAGCACGCCAAGGCGATCGACCGGGCCGTGTTCCCCGGCCTGCAGGGCGGCCCGCACAACCACACCACGGCCGGGATCGCGGTGGCGCTGCACGAGGCAGCCCAGCCCGCGTTCCGTGACTACGCCGGCCAGGTGGTCAGCAACGCCAAAGCGCTGGCGGGGGCGCTGGCTGACCGCGGCTACGACCTGGTTTCCGGCGGGACCGACAACCACCTGATCCTGGTGGATCTCACCTCCAAGGGAATCGGTGGCAAGCCGGCCGCCAAGGCGCTCGACCGGGCCGGCATCGAGACGAACTACAACACGGTGCCGTTCGACCAGCGCAAGCCGTTCGACCCGTCTGGCCTGCGGATCGGCACGCCCGCGATCACCACGCGCGGCCTGCGCGAGGAGCACATGGCCCCGCTCGCGGGCTGGATGGACGACGCCATCATCGCCGCCGCCAAGGACGACGAGGCCGTGCTGGACCGTATCGCCACCGAGGTCCGCGAGCTGCTGACCTCCTTCCCGGCCCCCGGCTGGGAGCCGGAGAGCCGCTAGCCTTGCCCGCGTGCGGCGCCCGGGCGGTTCCCGGCCGCCGCATGCGGCCTGCCT